>JAFVHO010000062.1 GCA_017474485.1 Prevotella sp. | reverse complement strand
TGAATGATTCTCGCTTCGCTGCGATGTTTGATTGTTGAATTCTCAATTCTTCATTGACAATCGCCGCAGGCGACCATTCCACAATCCTCATTCAACACTCCTCATTCGTTAATCAGTCTTCGTCGTCGCCGCCGTTACCGCCTGGGGTGTCACCGCCACCGTTGTCGCCGCCGGTGTTCGAGCCGCTGTTAGAACCGCCATTCTGGGTGCCTCCGTTCTCCGTAGATCCGTTGTTCCCTGAATCCGTGGTTCCACCATTCTCGTTGTCCTCGATGGTGCCATCATCGGCGCTGGTCACGCGCTTCACCTCCTTACCGTCACGGTCGAAGCAGGTAATCTGCACGGCGGTGTTCTTCAGCTCGTCCTTCAGGTCCACGTCGGGGGTGAAGATGATGCGACGGGTGGTAATCAGGCTCGTCTTCACGTCGTTCACGTCAGCTACCGACTTCGAGCGCAGTCCGAATCGCATGGTGCCCAGTCCAGGCAGTGCCACCGAGTGGCCTTCCGTTGCCCACGCCTTGATCACCTCGCCAGCTGCATCCCAGCATGCCTGCATCACACCTTGGCTCACACCCGAGCGCAGGGCAGCTTCCTTGATGACCTTCTTCTGCGACAGACTCGAATACTGTTCGGGCTGCATCACGTAGCGGTAAACACCGGGGTCGTTAGGATTCTTCGTAAACTTCAGCTTCTTCTCAATTGCTTTCACTTTCATTGTCATAGTTCAAATCTCCTTTTAGTTTAGTTTTTAATTAGTTTGTTAAATTTTTTGTTTTGGTTTTCGTTTTTGTTTTAGTTTCTGGTTTGTCTCCATTTGCGACTTCCTTTTTACGCTCTGGGCAGGCAGTAAATTTTCTCAGGCCTGAAAGATAATTTTTGGTGCCCTGCGCTCAAATTCCATCGTTCCTTTTGACAATGCAAAGGTACACATTTTTCATAACTCCTGCAAATAAAAGTGCCAAAATCCGACTTTTTTAGACCCTAATTTCTGCCCTAATTTTGCAAGAAATTAAAAATGCATGAATTAGAGAGCATACATTCTACACTTCGATACTCGATTTGTTACTTTGTTACTTGTTACTTGTTATTTTAAGCGAATTTGAAAAATGCAGAGAAAGATACAATACTTACATATAATATATATATTATATATAAGTATTAAATAAATTAGTAATTAATCCTGTACTTCATCATCTTACACCGTCTTCCTATGCAGTCCAAAATAAATATGGCTTAAAGTAACAAATAACAAATAACAAATAACATTTTAATCAATACAACAGCCCTACCACTCAAGAGCTAGCCTCTTGCCATGGCAAACTTATTGCAATAACCAAATTTTAAAATTTAAAGGTTAATACAATAAGCGATATTTCGCATTTCAAGTTGTCGAGATAAACGTTTTGGCACTTTCCAATCACCATAGGAATTATGCCAGTCAAATTGGCACAAATTGCCAGTTTTGTGCAATCTTATATAGATTTTCCTTCAAAAACGCATGACTTTCAATAATTCTTCGTATATTTTCGATTTGCGAGATTTAGAGTCCCTTGATAAGGGACGGCTATAATGCAGGGATAAAAATAATTCGAGATTTACTGTATTTGAGTGAAGGATTGCAACGCCACACTCTTTACCTTTAGGTAAGAGAAACCAAGCGGCAAGGTCGAATTGCTCATCATCACGCAGATGCCACCGTTCCGCACATCGTGGCTCTACTTGGTTTCTCCTTTCACGCTGCAAAGATAGGAAGTATTTTCGTAAATTCCAAATTTTGGAGCAGATTTTGCAGATTTTTGCTCAAATCCGCACGACTTTCAATAATTTTTTGTATCTTTGTACAAAATATGCCCAATGTTGGGCAAGAATAACCGAAAGCTATGGCAAAGAAAACTACGAAAGTAGCAGAAGAGATAGGTACCAGCAAGGAGTTATACAACTTCTTGTACGAGGCATGTAATATCCTCCGCGGACCAGTGTCTCAGGATGCCTTTAAAGAATATATCACCCCTTTACTCTATTTCAAGCGCATCAGCGATGTGTATGACGAAGAGACGAAAGCCGCATTAGAGTTGTCCGATGGCGACGAAGAGTTTGCCGCACTTCCAGAGCAACATCGCTTTGTGATACCAGCAGGCTGCCATTGGGACGATGTGCGCCAGCGTACGACTGATATTGGTAGTGCTATCATAGGCGCTATGCGCCAGATAGAGTTGGCCAATCCCATGACGCTTTATGGTGTGCTGAGTGTTTTCTCTACTGCTAACTGGAGTAATAAGAATGTGTTCAGCGATGAGAAGCTTCGTGACTTGATAGAGCACATGAGCAAGCGTCGCTTGGGTAATGGCGACTATGCAGCAGACCTGATGGGCGATGCCTACGAAATGCTGCTGAAGAAGTTTGCTGACCTCTCGAAAGCCAAGGCAGGCGAATTCTATACCCCTCGCTCGGTAGTCAAACTCTTGGTTCGCATTCTTGACCCGAAACCAGGTGAGACTGTTTATGATCCAGCTTGTGGTTCTGGTGGCATGCTGATAGAGGCTGTTCACCACATGAAGAACGATGAACAATGTTGTGGTGCCATCTTTGGACAGGAGAAGAATGTAACGAATGCTGCTGTAGCTAAGATGAACCTCTTCCTGCATGGTGCCAACGACTTCAACATTATGTGTGGCGACACCTTGCGTGATCCTAAGATTCTTGCCAATGAACATCTGGCTCATTTCGATTGTGTGATAGCCAATCCGCCTTTCTCCCTGAAGAACTGGGGTGCAGAAGCATGGAAAACAGATCGCTATGGAAGAAATCTTTGGGGCACTCCTCCTGAGACCGTTGGCGATTATGCCTGGCTTCAGCACATGGTTTGCAGTATGCGCAGCAAAAGCGGACGCTTAGCTGTCGTTCTGCCTCAGGGCGTGCTTTTCAGAGGAAATGAAGAGGGTAAAATCCGCGAGGAACTGGTAAAACATGATTATCTGGAAGCCGTTGTAACCCTTGGCGATAAACTCTTCTATGGCACAGGTCTTTCGCCTTGTTTTTTAATCCTCAGAGAAGAGAAACCAGAAGCCTATAAAGGAAAAGTTCTGATGGTAGATGGTTCGAAGATATTGACACCACAGCGTGCCCAGAACATCTTGAGCGATGATGATGTTGATGAACTCTATCGACTTTATGCTACCTATCACGAAGAGGAAGATAAGAGTATCGTAGTGGATATCAACACTATTGCTGGTAAAGGCTATGATCTTTCGCCTAATAAATACGTCAAATATCATAAGGAAGAAGTGAAGCCATATTCAGAAGTATTGGCAGAGTTCAAGGCAGCCTATCAGCAGATGATAGACGCTGAAAAGAAGTTCCGTGACATTCTAAATCGTGAAGCCGTATGACCAAGCAGATAACATTAGACGAGCTGGAGCGCTACCTTTGGCAGGCAGCAGTTGACCTTCGTGGTCAAATAGATGCAGCAGCCTATAAGGATTATATCTTCCCGCTGGTGTTCTTTAAGCGCATCTGCGATGTTCGCGATGAGGAATACCAGAAGTACGTGGAAGAAGGTGACGAGGAATATGCTGACATGATGATGCAGGAGTCGCCTATCCAGATTCCGATGGATGCCCATTGGAATAAAGTTTTCAATACCACTGAGGATATAGGTCAGGCCCTTGTTGATGCTTTCCGCCAGATAGAATTGGCCAATCCTGGCAAAGATATTGATGGCAGGAAAGTGGGAGGACTTGAAGGTGTTTTTGGCGATAAAGCTATTTGGACCAATAAGAACAAGATGCCAGACCATATCATTCGCAATCTGCTGAACAGCTTCAACAAGCTCACGCTGAGCCTCGCTGCCTGTCCTGCCGACGAGATGGGTACAGGCTATGAATATCTGATAGGTCAGTTTGCCAACGATGCAGGTCATACAGCGCAGGAGTTCTACACCAATCGTACTGTGGTGGAGCTGATGGCAGAGATCTTGCAATTAAAACCCCATGAGAGCATCTATGATCCTACTTGTGGTTCAGGTGGTATGTTGATCAAGAGCCTCACTTACCTGAAAGACAAAGGTGAAGAATGGCGCGATGTGAAGGTCTTTGGTCAGGAGATCAATGCTGGCACCTCTGCCATTGCGCGCATGAACCTTTATCTGCATGGTATTCATGATTTCTCGATTGTGAATGACGATACCCTCGAGCGCCCAGCCTTTATCAAAGGCGGCAGAGTGCAGCAGTTCAATGTCGTGCTTGCTAATCCTCCATATTCTATCAAAACATGGAATCGTGAAGCCTTTGCCCATGATAAATGGGGTAGGAATTTCTTAGGCGTTCCTCCTCAGGGGCGAGCTGATTATGCTTTCTTTCAGCATATTATAGCATCTATAGATGAGAAGAATGGCAGATGTGCTATTTTATTCCCACATGGAGTATTATTCAGAGATGAAGAAACCCATATGAGAAAAGAATTAGTTGATCTTGATATTCTTGATTGTGTTATAGGTTTAGGTCCCAATTTGTTTTTCAATGCTTCAATGGAGGCATGTATCGTGATTTGTAGAAATGGTAAACCTGATTCACATAAAGGTAACGTGCTTTTTATTGATGCGAAAGAAGAGGTAACAAGAAAAAATGCTCAAAGTTATCTGGAACCATCGCATATAAAAAAGATTGTTGATGCCTATAACCAATATGTATCAATTAATGGTTTCGCTCAAAAAGTCAGTATAGAAGAGATAAAGAATAATGATGATCAGCTCAAGATACAAAGTTATGTTAAGACTGATAACAGGTCAAATGTAATAGCTTTCAATGATTCTTATAAACAATGGGATGAATTAACAGAAGGAAACCATAGCGCAATCAGTGAACTTTTAAAATTGTTGAATCATGAGTAAGGTCAAATTTGGCGATATAGTTAAGGACGTTAAAATCAACGTAGATAGGGACAATAATCCGTACGAGTTCTATGTTGCTGGAGACCACATGGATTCAGAAGACTTGAACATTCGAAGAAGAGGTAGATTTGCTACTGATGATGTCGGTCCTGCATTTACACGTATATTTAAGAAAGGACAAGTGTTATACGGATCACGAAGAACCTATCTTAAGAAAGTTTCTGTAGCAGATTTTGATGGTATTTGTGCTAATACGACATTTGTTTTTGAAAGCAAAGATCCTGCGGCATTTGAGCAAAGGTTATTACCTTTTTTAATGCTTTCTGAAGGATTCACTAATTGGTCAATAGCTCATTCCAAGGGTTCTACTAATCCTTATGTCCTTTTTTCAGATTTGGCTTCATACGAATTTGACCTTCCACCCCTTGCAGAGCAAAAAGTTTTGGCAGAGAAACTTTGGGCAGCATACGAAGTGAAGCAGTCTTATCTAAAAATGATTGAAGCCACTGAGGAAATGGTTAAATCGCAATTTATCGAGATGTTTGGCAATCCATTATCTTCTGTTCAAAAATACCCAATCAAGAGACTTGGCGATTGTTGTGAACTGAATCCAAGAAGACCAAGTATGGATCTAGAAGATACAGATAATGTTTCATTTGTACCAATGCCGTCAGTTAGTGAAAATGGCTATCTTCAGGATGTCGCTGATGTAGAATATAGAAAAGTCAAGAAAGGCTTTACGTATTTTGAGAATGGCGATGTCTTGTTTGCAAAGATTACTCCCTGTATGGAAAATGGCAAAGGTGCTATTGCAGAAGGACTTACTAATAATATTGGCATGGGTTCTACAGAGTTCCATGTTCTTAGACCCATAGAAGGAGTGTCTAGTCCATATTGGTTATTGGCTTTAACTAGATTACCGATTTTTAGAGAAAGAGCCAGCAAGAATATGACTGGAACTGGAGGGCAGAAACGAGTGCCTGCAAATTATCTTGAAAACTTCATGGTAGGTCTTCCTCCTATTGAAGAACAAAACAGGTTTGAAAACATCAACAAACAGGCCGATAAATCAGTATTTGATTTGCGCAAATCGATAGACGCCATAGATAAAGTCATCAAGTCACTCATTAACGAAAACCTGTAAGATCATGGAACTAAAAGATATTTTGGTAATTATTATAAGCGGGCTTGGTCTCATAGTGAGTGTTATAGCACTTATTAGAGATTTTTATACGCGCAAGAAAGTGCAAGAACTAACAAACTTAGAAATAGAAAAACTAAGAGCTGAGAAAGAGAATAAGAAGAAAGCTAACGTATATGGTTATGTCCATGATGACCATTTTGTTATTGAAAACAATGGTGAGGCTTCTGCTTCAAATATAAGATACGAAGGATGGCAAGATTGGAGTGTTGAATCAAAAGACAATGTTGTAAAATACCTTCCTTCAAATCACCAAAAGAATATCAAGTTATGGGCATGTGCAGACTCTCCTGCAGAAGTAACTTTCAGAATTCTTTGGGATGATGAATCAGGCAAGAATCATGAGTGGTCTGAAACTTTATGTATTGACGATTAATAATACTTACAGAAAACAAAATGGCCAGAAGAATACAACAGTTCTACATTGCAGACAATAAGCCAGCAAGTAATTCCGCAAGGGATTTATTTGAATATTGTGTGGAGAAGGCGATGGAAAAAGATATCTTCTCTGAGGCCTATATGCATAACCAATGGGCTAACCTTCTCTTTGGATATGAGAAAAATAGTTCAGAAAGAACCGATTTGATGAGTAAGGTAAAAAGGGAATACTCCACATACTTTACGCATACGACAAAATACGCTTTCGATGAGGAAAAAATAAAGAGAGATTTTCCATACTTATTTGGAATAGATGAGGATGAAGACGATGGCGACTATACAACAGATAGTTTAGTCAGAGATACCATCAAAGCAATTAATAAGGAGATTATTGAGCAACAAGATCCTCAGAATCTGGAATCATTCAAAGGCAGTGATTTAACGCTTATACGTCAACAAGGGAATTCGTACATCTATCAAGTTAGGCTTACAATGAATGATGGGCAGGAACCTAATATTCACGAAAGTATTCCTTTTGTTCTGAAGGTTTATGATAAAGAAGTTACTTGCGAAGCTGTGGACTTTGACTTCATTACCGGAGTCCTTTTCTTTACAACGAACAGACGCGTCAATAACGCTTCTTATTGTAAAGTGTTGTTAGATTCAACTTTTATCTTGGATGGACTGAAGAAAAGACTTGAAGACCTAAAGGAAAGGGGAATTAATGAGGACTTACCTTTTGCAAAGTTTCTTTTTGAAGAGACGGATATTATTAATGAAGTACCTCACAAGTCAGTTCCTCTTAGTTGGTATGAGCATCTTGACAAGTCGCAAAAGAAAGCTTTTCTTGCAGCACTAGATCATGATTTCTCTTTAATCTGGGGTCCTCCAGGAACTGGTAAATCATTTACTCTGGCATCAATTATTTATGCATTATATAAATTAGGCGAGGAAAGAACAGTAGTATGCTGTCTTTCGAATGTGGCTGTTGATCAGTTATTGTGTAAACTCTTAGATATCCTTGATCCTGAAGGTGTTGATATTAAACCAGGTAATATCTATCGTGCTGGCAGGTCAATGGACAGTCGTGTAATCGGTACAGATTATCTGTTTCCCAAAGATGAAATCACGCAGCAATTAAGGGAGGCTATTAAGCAGAACCAAGAAAAAATAAAGAGGCTGAAGGAACTGAAGTTGGAAAAATCGGAAAAGTCTATCCTCTTGAAGGCAGAGAATAAAGAACTGCGTGAAAAACTAAGGGAACATACCGAATTCCTGGTCAAGAGTTCAAGGTTAGTTTTCTCTACAATTTCTAATTTCGTGTTGAGTACAACCCTGTATGAGAGTAAGTTTGATAATTTGATAGTTGATGAGGCTAGTATGATGGCAATGCCTAGTCTTTTGGCATTAGGGCATAACATTTCAAAGAGGCTGATTCTGGTTGGTGATTTCCAACAGCTTTCACCAATCTCTATTGTTAAGGACGACTTGTTGCAGGATAGTGTTTTCGAAATGTCAGGTGTGAATATAACAAACACAAACCATCCAGCATTGAAACAGTTGCTGAGTCAACGTCGCTCACATAAGAAGATAGTAGATTTGATAAATAAAACATTCTATCAAGGTAAGTTGATTCCCACTGCGAATCCAAATGATGAGATTATTTATTCTGAACCATACCCAGGTAGAATAATAGCACTAAAGAAAGTAAGTGATGGCGCAGTAAGATATACAAAGGGAGGTACCAGACAAAATAAAGTTTTTGCAGAAAACATCATTGATATTTTGGATGAACTCTCCCAAGATAAGGATGCGGTCTTCTCAATTGGTATTATAACACCATATAAAGGACAAGTGTCTTTGCTACGTGCTTTAAAATATGAACGTAAATACGATGAGAAATTTGACAACCGTATAAAAATAGGAACCATTCATACCTTCCAAGGCTCTGAATGTGACATTATTATATTTGATATGGTTGATTGTTTTGACATGGAAAATGGTAGGCCGAACAGAATAGGTAGGCTTTACTCTGGTAATGCAGGTGAGAGGTTGCTGAATGTTGCTGTAAGCCGAGCAAGACATAAATTGATAGTGGTGTGTGACCCGGAGTATATTAAGAATATTCCAGGTAATACGTTAACCACGAACTCACGTTCATTATTTAATAAACTGAGTAAATTCTAGGTATTTTCTGATTACTATTTGGAATAATAAATATAAAGACGTATCTTTGCAAGATGTTTAGAATAATAGATAAAGTCATCAAGTCACTCATTAACGAAAACCTGTAAGAATATGGACAATTATAACGATATACTAAACCATCTGCTGAGTCATTATGAGAATGAAGTGGTAGAATTCAAGGCTGCCCAGAACAGTTATGATGTGGACGATTTGGGCAAGTATTTCTCTGCATTGAGCAACGAAGCCAATTTGCGCGAACATGACTTTGCCTGGATTGTGTTTGGTGTTGACAACAAGACACATGAGATAACAGGAACGAACTTCAAAAACGGCGAAATGGCATTGAACAAGTTGAAGCAAGACATGTCGCAGCATACGACGGACAATCTGATATTCCGTGAGATTGTTCCGATCTTTGTAGATGGGAAACGCGTGCTGTTGTTTAAGGTTCCTGCTTCGCCCAGAAACATCGTGATGCACTGGAAGGGTATAGCATATGCCCGTGATGGCGAGAGTCTGAAACCGCTGAATCAGACCAAACGTGACGAGATTCGCAATCAGCCTCCGATTCCCGATTGGACAGCACAACTGGTACCCAATGCCACGATTGCCGATCTTGACGAACTGGCACTTGCCACAGCGAGGGTGATGTATAAAAAGGTACATAGCTCGAACATCTCAGGTGAAGAGGTGGACAGCTGGAACATGGAGGAATTTCTGAGCAATAGCAACATGATGCGTGATGGTCAGATAACCCGTGCAGCCATTCTTTTGTTAGGAAAGCCGTCCTCTCTAGATAAGATACACCCGGCTGTAGCCCAGATTACATGGACGCTGGAGGATGAAGAAGAAATCGTGCAAGACTATGAGCACTTCGGCATTCCATTCCTTTTAACTGTGGATAAGGTATTGGCAAAGATTCGTAATATGACCATGCGGGAGTTGCCAGGTGGGACGTTGTTCCCAGACACCATGAAGCAGTATGACGAATATACCATCCGCGAGGCCCTGCATAATGCCATAGCTCATCAGGACTATACGATGCAACAGCGCATAGTGTTTGTGGAGAGTCCTGGCAAACTGTATTATGGCAATGGTGGGGACTTCATTCCGGGAACTATTGAGAAGGCTCTTGATCATAAAGGCCCACAGCGGCATTTCCGCAATGAATGTCTTTGCAAGGGAATGGTTCATTTCAATATGATAGATACCGTGGGACGTGGTATCAAAAAAATTTTCACGCTGCAAAGAGAACGATTCTTCCCGATGCCTGACTATGATATCGATAAGGAAGAAAAGACAGTGGGTGTCACCATCTATGGTAAAGTGATTGACGAGCGTTATACGGCACTGCTGAAGAGTAGCAACAAACTGACGCTGAAGGAATGTTTGTGGCTGGATGCCGTTCAGAAACATCGTCCGATGACGAAAGTTGCCCTGGAGCATCTAAGGGAAAAGAAACTGATTGAGGGTAAAGGCAAAGATACAAACATCTCATTGGGTGTTGCACGTATGACACATCAGGTCCCGCAATATACCAAGAATAAAGGTCTGGCATACGAAACGCTTGTTAAACTTATCCTACAGTTGGCTCATAATGCTGGAGAAGATGGGTTTAAGAGAAACGATGCCTTTGAGACAGTGGAAAATGCCTTGCCAGGAACCAAGAACCCTAAAGAGAAACTCGCATACTTAGGAAGAATACTTCTGAGGATGGGTGTTGATGGGTTAATAAAGGCGAAAGGAAGATTTTGGCATATAACCGAAAAAGGAGAATCTGAAATTCGAGTATAATTCGAGTATAATTCGAGTATAATTCGAGTATAATTCGAGTATAATTCGAGTATAATTCGAGTATAACTCGAGTATAAATAATTAGAATGATTATGGCAAAGGACTACAGCGAAGACCAACTGATACAGAAGAGTATAGCCGAGCTACTGGAGAAAGAACTGGGCTGGAAGAGCATCTATGCTTTTGACCAAGAGACATTAGGCGCGAATGGTACACTGGGACAGACGAGTTTCAATGAAGCACTGCCCAAAAACAAAGATCCAAAATCGCAGAAACGATTCTTGGGGCATTTGGTCAATATATTAAAGACTCAAGATAAGATCATCAATGAAGGAAAAAGGTGGATAATAACCAAATAACCACGACAATGTGAATTTGGTTATTCACTTTGGTTATTTTTGGGTTGAATAGACACAATATTTTGTATTAAATACCTGATAATCAGAGTGAAACAAAATAACCAAAACGAATGTTAATCGTTAGATTTGGTTATAATTAGTACATAATTCGTTCGTAATTTATAAAAGATATGGCATACTTCAACGAGGACAATGTAACTGAGCAGATGTGCTTAGAGATAGCCAAGCAAGCTGGCTATGAGTATTGCAATGCAGATGATTTGCGTGAAGCTAAAAGCGACATTATCGTAGAACATCTGTTGCAACAGGCACTGATAAAGATAAACCACATTACGCTGTCTGAGGCCCAGGTGGTCATCCAGAAGGTGAAGGATACCATCTATAAGGGTATAGGAGGTGACATCATCACTGCTAATCAGGAACTGAGAAACCTGTTCTTCAAAGAGAACAGCTTCCCATTTGGCAAGAATGGCGAACACAAATCCATCAGCTTCTTTGACACTAACCCTGAGACTGCCAGAAAGAACAATACCTATGTGGTAACCAATCAGTGGGAGTATCCCAAAAGTTCGTATGCTGGAGGCAAGCGTCTTGATGTGGTGCTACTGATTAATGGTATTCCCATGGTGATTGGCGAGGTGAAGACTGCCACGAAGGCTAACATTACATGGGCTGATGGTGCCAAAGATATATTGGACTATCAGAAGTCGATTCCAGAGATGTTTGTGCCAAATATCCTGAGCTTTGCCTCTGAGGGTAAAGAACTATATTATGGTAGCATTGGTGCACCACTAACAAAGTGGGGCCCCTGGTTTGCTGATGAGGAAAGAAAGCATGGTGCGTTAGCTGATGTGCAGAGGAATCTAAAGAGTCTGATAGATCCGCTGCGTCTGTTGGATATCTATCGTTTCTTCAGCGTATTCACCACGACGAAAGACTCTTCAAAGAAAATAAAGGTGGTATGTCGCTATCAGCAGTACTATGGTGGTATGGCTATCGTGAATCGAGTGATGGAGCGCACCAAGACGGGCTTAGGTCCCAAGAAGGGTTTGATTTGGCACTTCCAAGGTTCAGGTAAGTCATGGCTGATGGTGTTTGCAGCGCAGAAGCTGATGAAGATGCAGGAACTGAATGCACCAACAGTAGCCATCGTGGACGACCGTATCGACCTGAGAGACCAGATAACAGGCGACTTCACACGCTCAGAAATAGAAAATGTTGACTTTGCCTATACGGGTGAGGAACTGAAGAACTTCTTTGAGCACGACCAGCGCAAGATACTCATCACTACCATCTTCTTGTTTGGCAAGGTGCAGAAAGCGCTGAATGCCAGAGAGAATATCATTGTATTGGTGGACGAGGCGCATCGTACACAGGAACGCGACCTTGGAGAACGTATGCGCTTGGCCTTGCCAAATGCCTTCTTCTTTGGACTAACTGGTACGCCCATCAATAAGCGCGATAAGAACACCTTTAAGTGCTTTGGTGCTGATGAGGATACAGGGGGCTATATGTCGAAATATACGTTCCAAGACTCTATTGATGACGGAGCGACCTTGGAACTGAATTTCCGTGAGGTGCCAGTTGAGATGCACATGGATGAGGAGAGGTTGCAAGAAGCCTTCGACGAAATGGCTCGCGAGAATGATTTGACAGAAGAAGAGAAAGACCAGCTGACAAGAGGTACCAAGGTGGAAGCTTTCTTCACTTCGCCCAAGCGAATACATGAGGTATGCGATCATATCATCAAGCACTATCGTCAGTTCGTGCGTCCTACAGGATTAAAGTGTCAGGTGGTGGTATATAATCGCGCTTGTTGTGTAGCCTATAAGAAGGAGATTGATGCACTGCTGGCTGAAAGTGGCGATGAGACGGCTATCGTGATGCATACCAGTGGTGATAAGAGCGATGAGTATAAGGAGTATAAGCTGACTAACGATCAGCAGGAGAAGTTGCTGAATAGGTTCAGAGACCCATTGTCGCCCTTGAAGTTTGTGATAGTCACCTCGAAGTTGTTGACTGGTTTTGATGCGCCTATTCTGCAATGTATGTATCTGGATAAGCCTATGAAGGACCATACGCTGTTGCAGGCCGTTTGTCGTACGAATCGCGTCTATGAAGCCCAGAAAAAGTGTGGCCTGATTGTGGATTACGTGGGTGTATTCGATAACTATGCCAACTCGCTGAGATTCGACGAAGAGTCTGTCAAGACAGTGATTACAAATATCAAGGAGGTAAAGGAGAAGATTCCAGGATTCGTGAAGGATTGTCTGGACTTCTTCCCTGGTGTTGACAGAAGCATTGGTGGATTCCAAGGTTTGCAGGAGGCTCAGGAAAGACTGAAAGATGAAAATGTAAAGGCCCAGTTTGGAGCCCACTATACACGACTACATAAAGCTTGGGAGGTGGTAGCACCAGACGAGGATCTGCTTCCGTATAAGAATGACTACGTATGGTTGAGTCAGGTGTATGAGAGTATTCGCCCTGTAAATAGTACGAGTAATCTGATTTGGACCATCCTTGGTCCCAAGACAATCGAACTGATTCATGAGAATGTGGTTTCCATAGATATTGGTGAGAGCATTGAAGACTTGGTAGTCAGTGATACGCGTCTGTTGGAGGAGTGTATCAAGGATGAAAAGAAACGCAATCGCACCATTATCGAGATAGAGAAGATGCTGAAACTGCGTCTGGGTAATCCGAAGCATTCTGGCTCGAAAGAGTTCAAGAAGCTCAGCGAGAAGTTGAAGGAATTGCAGGAGAAGCTGCGCCAACAGCAGATAGACAGTATCCAGTTCTTGAAAGATTTGTTGGCACTGGCCAAAGAGACACTGGAAACTGAGCAGAAGATGGAACAACCTCAGGATAAACGTCAGCAAGCCAGAGATGCTCTGACTGAACTCTTTGAGAGTATCAAGACACCAGAAACACCCATCGTCGTTGAGAATGTGGTGAATGATATCGATAAGAATGTGGTTGACATTGTGCGCAGATTCAGCAATGCCTTCAAGACAGTGACTGGTCAGAATGAGGTTCGCAAAATGCTGCGTACTATCCTTTGGCTGAAGTATAAGATTAAGGACAATGAAGTGTTTGAGAAGGCCTATAAATACGTAGAAATGTACTACACACCTGGAAATGGAGGCACACCAATCAACGATGATGAGAAACAGAGGTTGGAAGAAGACACGCGTCTCCTAATGGCAGCTGAAGAAGACTGCGGAAGTTGTGCCTGATGCTGTCGCGGAAAACGCCTGCCTTACCTTTACCGTCTTTGGCTGTGTATTGTTGCGAACCAAGCACAATGGTATCGCTGCCATTCTTCCGATTGATCCGGTCGATGACTTCATCAAGCCTCCGCCTCTTCTCGTACTTATCGGAATCGTAGTCGATGAAATTGGTCTGGACGGCTGATGGATGATGTAAGATGTAAGATGTAAGAAGGAAGATGGAAGAGGGAAGATGGAAGATGGAAGATTACAAAAGCGGCAGGCTATCAAGTAAGATGCCTGCCGTTGTCTTTCCATATATAAGTTTATTCCACAGCAATAAGCTCTCGGCCTATTTTATGCAGACCTTCAACGATGCGACGTCGCTGTTCTGGACGAGGTTTTTTAATGCCGTTGGCATAGTGACTTAGCTGGTGCTGATTGATGCCAGAAACACGGCTGATAGCTGCAATAGAGGCATAAGGAGAGCACATCTGCAACAGGGCTGCTGCATCCAGATGGTACTCGAATTCATAGTCGCCATCGCGAAGCCACTGAGGAACCTCATCGCCATCTGCAATCATTCCTTCTACATGGAAATTAAGCGTGTTGCGCACCTCGTCAATCAGTTCGTCATACGATTTGGCAGTTACAACTACTGCACCAGGTACATTCTCGCCCAGAGCTGCACCATAATTCTTGTCACACCAAGATACATTTACAATAATTTTTTCCATATCCGTTCATTAATTATTTCCAACCTGCCTGTTTCCAAATACTATTCAAGAGGAAATTCCGTAGATACATCTGCTTTTCTTATCTCTGGTTCATTCATAATCGCTGATTTTTGCTGCAAATATACGAAATTCTAACTACAATCTTTGCAATTGGGGTGAAAAATAAAAAAGGGGAGGCTCTTCTCACGAAGAACCTCACCCCAAACTAAGATTGTTTTCTCCTTACAACGAAGGGAATTAACACGGCTGCAAAGGTACGAAAAAACTTTGGAATGAAAAAGGCTTTAAGTCAAAAACCTGACGAATAATTTGGTGTTATAAGATTTTCTTCGTACCTTCGCTCTTCGATTTTTGAGCGAGTTGTGTCATTGATACAGCAAGCTCTTTTTTTTTATTATCAAATTTAAAACCAAAAAAACAATGAACAAAACAGTTATTGACGACGCAGAAGAAGCGTCATTATCGCCAGCTGCCATCTGTGAGTTGGCAGCAACTATGAATGAGACTTATGGAAAGATCATGCGTATTCCGAAGCATCTGTATGGAGAGTATTATCTGTACGAAAAGGCAAAACACGATGCAGGGCCAGTCAAAATGAGGTATGACGGATGGAAGATGCAAGAGTGGGATGAGACGTTCGAATGCCTGAAGGATAAGCAGACACATGTGGTCGCTACGTTCCTGACAATGCGTCCACTGCGTTTTTCGAGCAGGCCTGCACCGCGGGAAATCGAGGCAGTACAGCTGGAGTTGGTCAAGGAACGATTGTCTCGTAACTTCGCATATTGTGAGGACTTCAAGGAGATGTGTGCCCGATTCCGCAAATTTAACAGGTGGGAGGGGCATATCATGAAACTGGACTACGACCGCTACGGAAAATACTTGCTGCAGAACTGCTTTAAGATGACGGATGAGGAGCGACAGGCATTCTTCGACCTGGACATCATGGTGGAACTGATTAACAAGGATATTGCGAAAGTGATGCCTGTGGAGGAGAAGAAAGAGGAGGAAATAGTATTGAGTCCTGAAGAGGATGCTCTTATGGTGCAGTTGCTGCCAATGTTTTATGGAAGTGAGGATAACGCAAAGGCTTTTCTTGGTAGCATTCAAGGCATGAAGGGCAAACAGATTACTGATATGGTGAATATGATGATAGCTGAGAAGAAGCTGTCAGAGTTGTCATGCCATAGGGATCTCTATACGGTGCTACATGATGCTGGTATCTACGACAAATCAGAATCGAACTGGAATATGCAGGTGAGGTGACTTTAGGATAACCTGCAATGGGGAATCGACGCTTGTCGGTTCCCTTTTTTTATGTCGAAACTTGTACAAGTCGAGGCATTTTACTTGTATTTATTTGTAATTACTTGTATTCACTTGTACAAGTACTTGTATTGCCTTAGAAAATTCGGGAAGCTCTTTTATTCACTATACCTTTGCTGATAGATTCAGCGAGAACAGGCTGACGCTGGTCTCAAAGAAACATGAGTTATTAACTAATAAAAAAAGGTATTATGTACAAACGAGTAATTTGCGCAGGGACTATCTGGGACTTGGATGAGTTGGTCTATCCTGAACTGGATGACCTGACGGGCAGAGGAGGCAGGAGCTTCCATTATTTGGCGGGTTTTCAGCTGAGCAGTTCGAGGAAGGAGATGAAGAACATAGTGAAGCTGCCACTGTTTTCACGGAACCAATATGGCATCAGGGTAAGGACATGTTGCGCGTCGTGCATGTTGAAAGAGATCACACAAGAGGGCAAGCGGATATGCACGCACCATCGCTGTAGAGTGGATGCCTTGGACAAGTGCAGATATTGGCAGATGGCAGAAGTGCTGCAAGAGATAGGAAAATAATCTTGAACCCTGAGTTGTTGTGAGAGTTACCATGGAGAAAAGTCGACAACCTCAACACTGCTCGCAAAACTCAGAAGAGATGATAGTAGAAATTACAGTAAAGGTGCCCGCAGAGGTGGCACCCGAAATCAGAAATTTGGCTGAGAAATTGGCGAAGATGCATGTTGCTGGTTCTGACGAAGCTGAGCTTCCATTGGAGCGCCTGGACTGGTGCGTGGCACAGGCCGTCAATGAATTGATAAAAGATAAGGTGATACGCTCATCGCGTGATTATGCCTGGATATTGTCTATGATGAATGAACAGGTGATAGATGACTTTGAGGAGTATTATACACCTATTTCTTTTATAGACTACCTGAAGATGCTGAAAATAGAAAAGCTGCCAAGTAAGTCCGTGCTATACGATAATTGTGCCTTGGTGGAGAACACGTTTCCTGAATGGGAATTTTCTGACAGTCCTAACAGTAGTGAGGTTATAAGAAGAAGGAACGTTGCCAAGCGTTTTTTGAATGCTTTTATGAGGGCAAAACGAGGAGTTTCGGAAGGATTTTCGGAATAGTAAGGTTAAGTCGGAAGGATTTCCGGAAGCGTGAAAAGAAAGGCTTTGAGGGGTCAGAAAGATGCAGTACTTTTGCATCGTCAACGAACGGAAACGGGGTTTGACAAGCGATGATTGAGCTTCGCTCGAAAATCGGCTTCGCCTCAGCAAAGTTTGAAAACGAGTTTTCATTTTGCATTCGGCTCGCGCGATCTTTGACATACTGATACAAAACTTGTAAGATCTGAATAGGCTGTTTTTCATAGGTTATTAATGAATGTGTTATCCGTGGCATAGCGTTGCCACACCAACCAGCCGGTTCGTGAGAATAGGCTGTTCTTTAGAAACAAAATTTAAATAGTAAATAGAAGATATGAAAATGAAACGAGCAAATGAGATGGTTGCCAACGATTATGGTATCATGATTAAGAAGTGTTGTGGCTCGTGCCACAACCGTGGATTTGACGAACAGGAGCGACGCTGCTGCCTGCTGACAGGCAAGCATGTCAGGGGCAATGCAGTGTGTGACGACTGGTCGATGAGCGACGGGCTGAAAATTCTGGGCTGCGAACGTGGTAAGGTGCAGCGCAGGGAATATCAGCTTTCTCTGATAGAGGTACGCACCTCTGAGCTTAACGCTATAGCTAAGGGGAAAGAAATGGAACCGGCAAGCGTAGAAAGCATACGTAGGGATTTCGAACTGAAAAACGGAAGTATTTACGCATTACATTAATGAATTAAGAGTTAAGAATTAAGAATTAAGAGTTGTTGCCCTTTGGGCAATTAAGAATTAAGAGTTAAGAATTAAACATTAAACGAAAACAAAAACAAAACGATTATGACAAAACTGAACATGGAAATTAAGGTGACAACGGTGAAACATGGGTTTGCACTGGAAGTTGGAAACAAGAGCTGGTTGTGTGAAGACGAGCTGGAACTGGCGGAGGCTGTGGCTTTCCGCGTAGGGATGGGCTGCATGAAGCCTGTATCGAAGAAGAGAATGCGCATGCTGTTGCAGGCAATGGCGCTTGGAAGAATAAAAAATAAAAGAATAAAATAATAAAACATTAGGAAATTAAAAGATTAAAAAATTAAAGAAGAACCTTGAGTGAAGCAGAGGGAATCAATTGAGCATCTGGAAACAGGTGTAGGGCCCAATCTCAAAGTGGACCTCAGCACAAAAACTCAAGAAAACTATGATTATCAAAGTAAAAGTAGACGACAAGACGTATGCCCGCATGACGAAGGGCAAGCGTGTGGAGGGTACCATCGGATATAACCCGTTTACCAAGGAGCACGACTTCAACGCGTTTAACAGAAAATCTAGAGAACCAGGGTACGTAAGACAAAAGGATGAGTCGCTGTATGAGACCAGCAGTGGATGGCTGAAAGCGAGCATCAGGAAATTCAAGATCTTCGTAAGCGTGAACCGCTCGATGGGACGTGGGCGCAGCAGTGCAGAGCTGATGTTGCAGGCCAAGGAACTGACTGACTGGCTGAAGAACACGAAGACCATCGAGGAAATCATGGACGAAGTGTAACAATGGAGATTGAGAGATTGAGAAAATGAGAAAATGAGAAATTAAAAAGTAAAGAAAGGAAAGAAAGGAAAAGTATGGAAAAGCTTGTAACTATTTTGGAGGTGGGCGCATACTCTGAGCGCCAGTATCAGCGACAGGACGGCACGACGGAATACTTCAAGAGTCGTGGCGTCACGATGAAACGCGGTGGTGACACCTTCTATGGTGAAATGGTGGGCGAGTTGGCCTCAAAGAACCGCGATACGGAGTTCCAACAAGGTATGCCCTATATTGTAAAGGGATTCTGGAAACACCGTACATGGCAGGATCAGAACGGACAGACACGTCACGAGAACGCCTTCTACATCACGGATTTACAGACTCTGTAACACATGTTTTGTACACAAGAAAACCAATTTGTTTCTCCAGCCGTGCCCGGCACGCTGGAGAAACTAAACGAGATTCTGGATTCGCCAAGGACGAAGTGGAAGATTGAGACCATCAGGGCTGTACGGAAGCCTGAAGCCATCAAGCTGTGGGCCAGCAACACCGAATTTCAAAAATTCTGCCTGAAGGAAGCAGCGAAGAAGAAGGTAGGCGAGGCTTTTCAGCAACTGACAGAGGAAGAAAAGCTGGCAAGATGGGCTACAGCCTTGAAGGAATCGCTACCACCACTTATCTTTGGAGCCAGGGACTTCGACGAGACGCCCCTGAAGAAAGACCCTACCAAGACGATGAAACGCAGGGTGCTGGCAGGCATCCACCTCAGCGGTCTGTTTATGTTCGACGTGGACCATGTGGATAACCCGCGTGAGATATTCGAACGGACACAGCAAGAGGGTTTCCCGTGGGATGTGGTGTTTGCGCACCTGACATCATCGGGACAGGGACTGCGACTGGTCTGCAAGGCTCGTGTGGAGATTGGCAACATAGCTGATAACCAGATAGCACTGGCCAAGGAGCTGGACGTGACGCCCGATCTAAGCTGCATTGACGCGTCAAGAATCTCGTACGCTCCCATGCGTGAGGATGTGTATTATTTGAACGAAGAAGAACTATTAAACTATTACGATGAAGAGTTTGACAAGGCTTATTGCGAGGCTTATCGTAGTGGTCGTACTGAGCCAACGAAAGCGATGAGAAATGAGAAATTGAGAAATGAAGAAAATGAGAAATTAAGTAATGAAGAAGAACGAGAATTTGACTATCACGGAGTCAGCTACGCCAAAATCTGTGAAGCGTGGCAGGAAGTGCAAGGTGGTGCGCCAAGCGTGGGAGATCGCCACAGAACCATGCTGCAACTGGCTCTCGACCTGCGGTATATCTGCGATAACCAACCGGAGATGGTGTGTAGGGCCCTTAAACGGTGTGGATTTGTGCAGGACGTCATCCGAGAGCGAGGCGAAGAGGAGGTCAGAGGAGTTGCTGATTCGGCTTGTGAGCGAAGAATGTACAAGGACATCCCGAAAAGGATGCAAGGGGTTCTTGCGCGTGCAGGTGTACAACTCAGCCAGTCAGCAACAGCTGAGCGACCTGTGGCAAGCGCTGACATCCCTTACGAGCAGTACGCTCAAAGGCTGGAACCTCTCCTTAGCGCTCCTTATGCCGAAGCCTGTAGGCAGGTAGACAGGCCCAATTGGCTGGGGGCTGTCTTTGCCTCTGGGGCGATGTACTGCACGCTGCTGACACGCTGCTGGTACGAACACTTCAACGGCGCCAAACAGCGACTGAACCCGCAGGTGCTCATCATCGGTGAGCCTGCTACGGGCAAGAGTTTTGCCAAGGATCTGGACGACCAGATTATGTGTGCCATGCGCGAGCAGGACGAAGAGGTGAGAGCGCAGGAGACGCGTTACAAGCAGGAGCAGAAGAAGCGTGGCACGTCGAGCAAGGCACAGAAGCAGGAGGCGCTGGTGGAACCAGAGGGCATGATACGCTATCTGCCGACCAAGACATCGAATAACATCTTCTTCCGTCGCCTGAAACGGGCCAAGGAGATAGTGGACGGTGAGGTGATGCCCATGCACCTGTATATGTTCGACTCGGAGCTGGACAGCAGCATCACGGCACAGAGCGGTGGTGCCTGGATTGGTAAGCACGACCTGGAACTGAAGGCGTTCCATAATGAGCTATCGGGTGTGGATTATGCCAACAGCGACAGCATCAACGACATCCTGCCCATCTACTGGAACTCAGTGACGACGGGTACGCAAATCAGCCTCTACAAGAAGTTCACCCTTCGGAATATCAACGATGGCTTGTGCAGTCGCGTCTGCATCTTCCCGATGAAGACGGCACGATACCAGATGATCAAGAAGAAGAACGTGGACTGGGAGGCGAACGAGGCCATGAAGCAGTGGGGCTACAGGTTTGAGAAGCTGCATGGCGAACTGCCCTTGCAGCGACTGACGGACCATGTGTATGACCTCTGCGAGCTGAGTGCCCAAGAGGCGGAGGCTGCGGATGACCACGTGCTGGACTATCTGAGAAAGCGTGCGGTGTTCTATGCCACCTGGATGACCATTCCTCGCATATTGGCTCGCCAGTATGAGGAGTTCAGGAAAACAGGGAAACTGGAGATTACGGATGACGACCTGAAGTTTGCGACGCTGATATACGACGCAGTGATTTTCTTCCAAGACCACTTCTTTGGCCAGATGTTGCAGGACTCCTGGGACAATGCTGCCCGCGAGTACGTGCCACGACGCAGGAACACCAAGAATGCAGATGCATACAAAAGTCTGCCTGAAACCTTTGGGGTGAAGGATGTGATGAGTATGCTGGACATCGAAGATAACCCTGCTCGTCAGCAATGTAACCGTTGGATGACGCATGGGTTCATTGAACGAATTAAACAAGGAAAGTACAGGAAAATCATTAAGGACCTGATGATGTAATTCAGAAAATGAGAGATTGAGAAAATGAGAAATGAAGAAATGAAACTCTCGGAGCATTTTTCGCTCCGAGAGCTTTGCAAAACGAATACGGGAATAAATAACGTTCCGAATGAGGAACAAGTGAATAACCTTCGTAGACTATGCCAATGGCTGGAAGAACTGAGAAGGCGATGGAACAACCTGTATGGAGATGGGGATGACCCCATTGTCATCAACTCGGGCTTTCGTTCGCCATCAGTGAACAAGGCGGTGGGTGGTGCACCGAATTCAAACCACTTGACGGGTTGCGCTGTGGATATCCATGTATTGGGGATGGAACAACTGTTACGATATGCAGTCATCCTGCTCGACATCAGCGACCTGAATAACGAGGACTTTGACGAACTCCTGTTAGAGCGTTCGCCCAAGGGCACCTACTGGCTTCACTTCGCAGTCAGGCCATCAGGCAATCGTCGAAAGATAAAGCTGATTCAGACGTAATCACTATTTGGGCCAGCAACTGCTAAAGATTATTAAATACAAGCATCATTGCAAACATATGAAGACAAAAATTGGTAATTTTGCTGATAAAATAATGAATTAAACAACAAAGCCGTGGAACAAGGATCTAAAACAAGTAATAAAAAGCAGACGAGATACGTGACGTGGATGGCGCTGGCGGTCATGGCCGTCATATTGTGTGCATCGCTATGGAAATGCCACCAAGCCACTGATTCAGAGCGCCATGTGCGCTATGTGGGCATGATGAATCTGGCTGCAGAAAAGATAGCCAAGACCATTCAAGGCATGGAGATGAATGCCATGAACGAGTTTGACGAAGTTGAGAAACACCTAGACACACCAGAGTCTGTGATTGCGGCCTTGGAAAGCAAGACCAGCCTGAATCCGGAGGTAAGAGGCTATTTTGCGGCCTTCGAGCCCAACTTCTTCCCTCAGGAGGGACAATGGTTCGAGCCTTACGTGGTGCATGTAGACACCAGTGCTTTCGAAGTGCGCATGGTGGGCTCAGCGCGTCACAACTATCATAAGTCGGACTGGTATATCCGTGCCAAGAAGTCGAACGAGAGCTTCTGGTCTGACCCTTATTACTACTATGACGGGACGGACATCAGCGGCCATTACACGACGTTTGTCAAACCCGTCTACGACTCGAACGGAAAGCTGGCCTGTGTGTGCGGAGCCGACATGACCTTCGAGTGGCTGAGCAAGGAGCTGGATCGTATTGACAAGGAAATCAGTGACGACGACCTGCTGAACCAGTACAAGAAAAGTAACGAGGACTTCTATACCGTTGTCATCAACGACGATGGCAGTTGTATAGCTCATCCTGAAGGGAAAAAGGTGACGCTGACTTCTGAGGAAGTGGTCAGCAACTTGTCGAAGAAGAAGAGCGGTATTATTGACGTGACAGTGAACGGCATACCTTCTACAGTGTATTATGGTCCCATCAAGCATGTCGACTGGTTTGTGGCAATTGTTGTAGAAAGGTGAGAAGGTGAGAAAGTGAGAAAGCGCCATGCGCTGAGTCTTGGCGGCGATCTTATCTACGACAGAGACTATCAGGACGGCTGCCGCTTCATTCTTGAGATGCCGAAATAACAGCAGGAATCTTCTACTCACCCATCAGGCTGTTGAGATAGACTTCAAGGGCTGTATAACCGGCCTTTGAGATAACCTTATTACGGTCTTCGGGATCGTTGGGATTCAGGCCGTTGGCACGCTCCCAATCGTCTGCCATTCCGTCGTGGTCATTATCCACAACAGGTTGAGTTGCAGCGTACTGAGGCCAACCATCAGCATCGGCAGGACTATCAATGATGCCAGCTTTATTGGCTGTCTTTCCCTGATAGCAAGGTTTTCCACAGCGCACCTCATCGATGATGCGCTGCCCTATGGCATCACGTTGGATGGTACCTGCCTTATCGAGTACGGTCTTATAAGCTTTCTTGGCAGATTCTGCCTTAACGAGATACGCTTTGTCTTCAACAGGTTGCAGACGTTTGCAGGACTTCTGCTGTTCTACGGTAAATGGTGTCTTATTGCTGACAAGCGCCCAATTGTCCTTTGCCTTCTGACCTTCCATCACATTGTCTTTCATAAACCAACGGGAAGGTGACGTGAGCTGCTTACCCTTACGGGCATCAGACAACTCGATGAAGACATTGTCCTGAGGATGGGCAGGACCGGGCTTGTAGTAGTTGCCTATGAAGTTACACTCGTGGGTGCTACCCTCGCCCGCCTCGTTCTCACCACCGTAGCAGGAATTGCGACGTCCCCAGTTGAAGTTAACATTATTGACATATTCCAAGAATACGTTCTTGTCGCCTTTGGGATTAGAAGCGCCATTGATGCGAGGACTGCGACTGTCATTGTGTGCCAACAAGTTGTGATGGAACGTAGCTGGCGAACCGCCCCATTGGGCTCCATAGCCACGGACTCCTTTCTTATGACCGGCATCGTGCAAGCCTTCGTGGATGATGCACCACTGAAGGGTTGTATAGTGGTTGTCGTACATCGTCACATTTTCCTCACCGCTCCAGCCAAAACAGCAGTGGTCGATCATGATGTTACGGGCATTCTCTATGCCGATGGCACCACCTTCGATGAAGTTCTCCTTTTTCGATTTAGCAGGGTCATCAATAGTGCCCAGACGCGAACGGATATTGCGGATGATAACATTCTCAGAACCACCCAGATTCAGTTTACCACCACGAATCAGAATGCCTTCACCAGGAGCCGTCTGTCCTGCAATGGTCACATTCTTCAGTTTGGCACGAATGGAGCGTTCGTTCTTACGTTGTGGATTAGGACCAATATCGATAACGCCGCTGACGCGAAACACGATGGTGGCATTTTCGCGTCCTGCCTCTGTCAACGCCCAGCGCAAGGAACCTTCGCCGTTGTCTGCCAACGTTGTTACCTCGACTACCTTGCCGCCCCGTCCGCCAGAGGCATACTTACCAAAGCCCTCTGCCGTAGGGAATGCCAATGTTTGCGCCTGAGCCCAACAGCTAAAAGCTAAAAGCCAACAGCTAAAAGCAATTACATATTTCATCATACGCTTAACCAAAAGTGGCGGCCCCCAATGGAGTCGCCACTCAATTGTAAATATAGGAAGATTACTTATTCACAAACTTCTTACCGTCCTTAACCACGATACCCTTGAAGTCATTGTTAACCTTCTGACCAGCGAGGTTGTAGATAGCAGCATTACTATTCTGAACGGTCTTAACGGCCTTAACGCCAGTTTCACCACCCTCAGCATAGTAAGCCTCCATATCCGTTTCGCCAAAATCAGCCTTCATCAGAGCTGCAATCTCACCAACAGTCATCTTTGCATTCTTGATGAGCAGACGGGCAAAGTCGAATGGAGCGTCGTTGTCGTTCCAGTTCCAAGCCTGATTACCACCGAGACATACATACTTCAACTCAGCACCATTAGAGAACAGACCCTTCTGGGTATTGGTTGTACCATCGTTATTCCATTCGTTCTTGAGGACACCATCGATGAACACCTTGGCATTCTCACCCTCGAAGACGGCAGCATAGTGGTGCCACTTCTTGTCAGCCAACCAGTCGGTATCACCATGATACAATGCATTCTGACCTTTTACGTTCTGAGCATCAACATAGTCTGTCCAACCAGCACAGTTCACCTGCAGCACGCCACGATACTGGCAAGCCAGCATAGGCCATGTATTTTCGCCATTAACAGGCTCAGCAGCGTAGGCAGTAAACAACGGAGCCCACATATAGTCAGCAGAAGCAGTCTCTTTCTGAGCGCGTACCCAGACAGCAATGGTCAGAGCCTCAGTCTTAGCTGAGTGTGCCAAAACATCCTCGGGCAACAGGCAGTAGCTGGCACGCTTACCGCTACCATCGTTACGGAAGAAATCGCCGAAGGGAACAATATTGAGAGGCTTCTCGTTTTCATCAAGTTCTGGTTCCTCGCTGGCAAATTGTCCGTTGCCATGAGCCTTTTCACCCTTCCATGTTACACGTTCACCAGTTGTTTCGTCCTCGTAAGTCGAGAAATTGGTCGTGTACACATAAGCTGCCTCAATACCGTTAATCAGTTCGTCAGCAGTCTTGCCCTCATGGAATTCAAAGCCACCGAAGCCAATCTGAGACGAGTGCTGGAATACCCAGTACTCCTCACCAGCCTCAACGTCGAAGGTCAGCCAGCCCCAGAAGTTCTGACCACCATTACCAATAACATACTGCCTAGCAATAGAATCAGCGTCAGCATTGGCCTTCAACTGAGCAATTCTCTCTTCAAAAGCCTCCTGAGTTTCGTCCTCAGCCTTACCTTTTGCAACAGCTGCTTCATAATTGCCATAAATATAAACATGGTGTACAGAGTCAACCTG
>JAFVHO010000008.1 GCA_017474485.1 Prevotella sp. | reverse complement strand
TGGAAGGTAGAGAACTCTTGGGGAGCATCATGGGGACAGCAGGGCTGCCTCATCATGACAGCCCGCTGGTTCCGCGAGTATATGTTCCGTTTGGTTGTTGACAAGCAGTATGTCAGCGAAAAACTGCTAAAAGACTACGAGCAAAAGCCCGTAATGGTTATGCCCGAAGATCCTTTATTCCAAGAGGATAAGTAAACAATACGTGGGCAACACGTTCCAACTTAGACGCTTCTTGCATCATATCGTTGAGCAGGAAGCGTCCTTCTATTTCTAAAGGTTCAAAGGGCATATACTGCTTGTCCAAGTTCATCGCCTCTTGCAACATCCACATCATGCCACGCGCAAAGCGTCGGACTCCCCAAAAGCCAGGCAATCCCCCACCCTTCAACGATTCGTACTTTCCACTGTTCTTACGCAATACGAAGTAATAATCCATCAGCAGTCGCATATCCAGACTATGGCGCAAATACTGCTTATAAAGGTACTGTATAGTTAGCTTTGATGCCGTCGGCAACTCTTCAGCACTCGGCTGTCTTAAGTCACGTAATTCTTCGCCATAGCATTGAGCCAACGCAGATGGCTTTTCAGACATCTCGTTGGTTTCTCGTATGGTTTCTTGTTCAGACATCCAGTCAAGACTAATGTCCTGAGGTGCACGCAAGCCAAACTCAAATAGCTTCATCACACCTTGATAGCTGATTCCTTCAACATGTTGCTGCTTTGATATCTCATACATTTCAAACCACTCATCGGGTTCTGGTCCTCGTGATAAACAATCGAGTTGTCCGACAGATACCTGTATGAGTTCAAAAAACAGCGAATGAACCTT
Source organism: Prevotella sp. (assembly GCA_017474485.1). GTDB lineage: Bacteria > Bacteroidota > Bacteroidia > Bacteroidales > Bacteroidaceae > Prevotella. The sequence goes on along the minus strand of JAFVHO010000008.1, from coordinate 7,020 downwards.
CTTCATACTAACAATGATTACACGAAAACTATTTATTTACGCAAAGGCCTAATAACGAACGTAAAGTCCTTATCGCCATATCCCAGACGATACTCAGGACGAGGCCAAGCACCCCATGAGTTGACACAACCCAATCCGAACTGACGTTGCTGAATATGTACACAAGTCTTGCCAGCAGGAATCAGGTCTCCACTATGGTGCCCCCACTGCTTTTCCTTACGCATGCCGTCGTCTATCTGGTCGTTTGTATAAGGAATGGCAGAAGCCTCCATCGGAGCATTCGAGTAGAACTGCAAGCCCTCACCGCTGTTATTGATAACCGAGAACCAACGCACATCCGTATGGTTTCCACTCTCCTGAGGACGTACATATTCGTAGTACTCGTTTTGAACAGCATTCTTATAGACACCTACAAACTCGCTGTTGTTGCGATCAATATAGTTCTCCACAGGGCCGCGACCATAGTACTCAATTTGGTCATACTGCTTAGGCATCTGCAACTGCATTCCAAAACGGAAGAGGTCGCTAATCTTAGCCTCCTTGTCTGCAGACATCTGTTCACGAACTACCACCTCACCCTTTTCTGTGATGGCATAGGTCATTATTAGTGAAGCTTTCTGCTCAGGCATATTCAAACGAACAATAACGGTATTACCTGCGGCTTCAAAACCTTTTATTTCCATACGCGGTGATTTCCATGAGGCAAAACGCTGTTGCAGACGAGCACCATAGTCATTGTCTGTGGGAGCACGCCAGAATTCGGGTACGATACTCTCACGGTTTTGCAACATCTCTTTACCGTCAACAGTTAGGTAGTCAATCCAACCTGTACGCTTACCCACATAGAGTTCTGTACCTGCAGCCGAGAGTTTCACGTAAGTATTCGTTTCTTCCTTTTCAATTCCCCCGATACCTGAATTGGCTTCATAGTTAGCAATAGAGGGATACTTATAGGCATTGATGCAGAACTGCTGCTTTGCCAGCATCTGTCCTTTTTCTATAAGGGGTGCACCGTTCTTCGACTTAAAGTAGAACGACACCAAAATCTCATTGTCGCCATGATGACCCAGCACACGACTGATAGTCTTCTGCATATCCTCAGAGACAATAATCTTACGCTGCTGAGGTTGAATGCCACTGATATCAATCGTACCGCCGTGTCCGAAGGTCATACCTGCTGGACGTCCTGGATTATCATGATGATGTTCACCTGCACCACCAACAAACCATTCAAGCTGAAGGTCATCAAGTGTCTTGAAGAAGTTTTCGTTATATATTTCAAACTTACCATCCTTCAGGCCTTTATCCGTTATCCATACATTCTGATAACAATATTGAACCTCGTAAGCATGAGGATTCAGACGACGATCGGGGGCAATGATACCATTACAATTGAAATTATAGTCTGAGGCAGGATACTTGCCATAGTCACCACCAAAGGTAAAGATTTCCTTACCCGTCACAGGACTCTTGTCACGCAATCCCTGATCCACAAAGTCCCAGATATAGCCACCTTGATACTTGGGATATTTACGTACTAAGTCCCAATACTCTTTCAAGCCACCTATTGAGTTACCCATAGCATGGGCATATTCACACTGAATCAGCGGACGTGGGTTATCCCCCTTAGAATACCTCTCACAGTGATTGTAGTCTGCATACATCGGACAGAAGATGTCAGTCTTTCCCCAATCGCCTGCCTGTTCATACTGTACTGGACGGGTGGTATCATACTGCTTAATCCAATCATAGCATTTCTCGAAATTCGGACCATAACCAGCTTCATTTCCCATTGACCATACAATGATTGACGGATGATTCTTAAACGTCCTCACATTAGCCTCGTTACGCTCTAAATGCATCTTCTCGAAATCCTGACGCTTAGCCAGTGTCTTCTCGCCATAACCCATACCATGACTCTCAAGATTAGCCTCAGCAGTGACATAGATGCCATATTCGTCACAAAGGTCATACCAACGAGGATCGTCAGGATAGTGACTGGTACGTACAGCATTGATATTCAACTGCTTCATAACCTTGATATCCTGAATCATACGCTTCACTGACACGACATATCCGCTATCAGGATCCAGTTCATGACGGTCAGCGCCCTTTATTAAGATAGCTTTTCCGTTTACCAGCAATTGTCCGTTCTTGATTTCGATATGGCGGAAACCTACACGCTGGCGGACTACTTCCAATACGTCTTTGCCTTTCTTTAGTGTAACATACAGATTGTAAAGATTAGGCGTCTCTGCTGACCAAGGCTTTACCTGAGCCAAGTCAATTTCCTGACCATTGTCATTAGTTAACAACTGTTCTGTGGTGGTACCTTTAGGAGCCTTCACATCAACCTTCAACACGCCACGTCCATCCTGATAGTCCTGATATACAAAGATATCCTCGATATGCTGCTTGGGGCGTGCATAGAGATATACCTCACGGGCTATACCTGTAAAACGCCAGAAGTCCTGATCTTCCAAGTAACTGCCGTCACACCAACGCATGACCTGCATGGCAATCAGGTTCTCGCCTTTCTTCAGATATTTGGTAATATCAAACTCAGCAGCAACCTTCGAATCCTCCGAATAGCCCACAAGTTTACCATTCACCCATACCTTCAAATTGCTGGTTGCCGAACCTACATGGAAATACACCTGCTGACCTTTCCAATCGTCTGGCAACACGAATGTCCTGCGATACGAGCCCGTATAGTTGTTAGTCTCGCCAATAAAGGGAGGATTACTATCGAAGGTCGTTCCCCAGGCATAACCGATGTTCTTATATATCTTGTCGCCATAGCCATTGATTTCAAAGAGTCCTGGCACAGGAAAATCTACCCATTTCGAGTCGTCGTACTTCAAAGCGAAAAAGTCCTTCGGAGCCAAGTTGTGGTCCTTTACGAAGTTAAATCGCCACATACCCTCCATAGACAGGTATCGTGACGACTGTTGCTTATTGGCTTTTGCAGCCAACTCTTGCGTCTCATAAGCAAAGAAGTGGGCCCTGCGTGCCTCACGATTCATTTGGTTCACTTGTGGATTTTTCCACTCTGGTGCCTGCTGTGCTGCAAGGCCCATTGTTGCCATTGTCATCATGGCTAATAACAGCTTTCTCATAGCTTTATTGAATAATCTTAATAATTAGTTTTCTTTGAATGCGACAACACCCGTCATGTCCTTATCCAAATAGAATGTGGCACTACATGTGTCCTCATCCATCAGATAGCGTGTACGGATAAGCCATAGGGTCTTTCCACCACGCTGCTGATAACTGATGTTTTTACTGAAATGAGCAGGTGTACGTCCATGCAGTACCTGAATCAGCGAATCGCTGATGTTACGAGTCGAGTCAATGTCACAGAATTCCAGATAGCTCACCTTTGAGTAGTCTTCAACATGAGCCTCCATAAAATCCTTGACAATAGACTTTGCCGTCTGCTGCCGTCCACACGAGGCGAACAGCAACAGGGCTACACCTATTATAATATATATACGCTTCATTTTTACACAAAGGGGACGGTTCTTTTTGTGTACTTTTTACTTCTGGGGAATGTTCTTCAGCACGTCCAGCAGGTGGTCCCATACCATCTGAACGGTGGGAATATGCAGACGCTCATCGGGTGTATGAACAAAGCGCAAAGTAGGGCCGAACGACACCATATCCAGATTTGGATAACGCTCAGAGAACAAACCACATTCCAGTCCAGCATGGATACCACGCATAATGGGCTCCTTGCCAAACAACTTCACGTACGACTCTTTCACGATACGCTGCAACTCGCTGTGCGAACGCATCTTCCAAGCAGGATAACCGTCTGAGTGAACGACCTCAGCACCAGCCAAACGGAAGCAGGCGTCAACGGTGGCACACATATTGTCGAGGTTTGACATCACGTTCGAACGCTGAGAGCTGACAATCTTGATTTCCGTATCTGATGTTTCGATGCTGGCGATATTGCTACTGGTTTCAACCATACCGTTCAACGCAGGATCCTGACAGATGGCATAGATGCCATTGTCCACAGCCTGCAGGGCAAAGATGAAGTTACGAGCTGCCTGAGCCTCAATAACAGGCTCGGCATCTGTCGACTCCATCGCCCAAACCATCTGGGTGTCTGTCACACAGAATTCCTCCTCCACCTGCGAGGCAAAAATGTTCCAGTCGGCCTTCACATTCTCCTTAATGGCATTTGGAACAGCAATCACGAACATGCCGTCGCGCGGAATGGCATTGTGCATCTTGCCGCTGTTGAACTGAGCCAGACGCACGCCCTCGTACTTGTTGATGGTCTGATACAAGAAGCGACCCAACAACTTGATAGCATTGGCACGCTGCTTGTTGATGTCGTCGCCAGAGTGACCACCCACGAGGCCCTTCAGCTGGGCACGCAAGAAGAACGAACCCGCAGGAGCATCCTCTTTTTTGAACGCAAACTTAGCTGTCGTGTTACGTCCGCCAGCACAGCTGATAAAAATTTCGCCCTCGTCCTCTGAGTCGAGGTTTATCAGGTAATCGCCAGTCATGAATCCAGCCTTCATACCTTCAGCACCCGTCAGACCCGTCTCTTCGTCGCGAGTAAAGACGCACTCGATGGGACCGTGCTCGATATCGTCAGAACCCAGCAGCGCCAACTCCATTGCACATCCAATGCCGTCGTCGGCTCCCAGCGTCGTACTCTCAGCTGTCAGCCACTCACCGTCGATATACGTCTTGATGGGGTCGTTGTCGAAGTCAATCTCGTAATCCACCAACTTGTCGCACACCATATCCATGTGGCTCTGCAGGATAGTCGTCTTACGATTCTCCATCCCCTTGGTGGCAGGCTTGCGGATAATGACGTTACCCGTCTCGTCCACTTTCGTCTCCAACCCGTGGTTCTCGCCCCACTCTTTCAGGTATGCAATCATCTTCTCTTCACGCTTCGAAGGGCGTGGAATCTGGTTAATCTTCGCAAACTCTTCGAAGACTACTGCCGGTTTCAGTTCAATCTTATTCATATCTTTTGTTTTAATTAGTATATATTTTCATCTTTGAGAGGACAAAGGTACAAATAAGTAAGCGAAAAAACAAATATACTTCATCTTTTCTTCGTTTTTTCAATATTTCTTTGTACTTTTGCATATTGAAATTCACATGAATGAAAAACTAAATCGCTATGCCACGTAAGACTGACGGAGTACTCTTTGAACTGCAACCGCGTCCCACGAAGGGTGAGGACGGCAAACCATTACTCTACGCACAACCCGTCGTAGAGTACAAATATAATCTCGACGATATTGACGATTTCTGTAACAAATATCGCCACACAAGCAAAGGCGAGATGAAGCGTTTCTTTGGCCTCTTAGAGGAGGTTACCACCATGTGGCTGCGTGAAGGCCAACGTGTGGAAACGCCCTTCGGATCGTTTGCCCCAAAGATAAAACTGCTGGGTGAGCATACCGACCCTACAAAGGTGACGGGTCGCGACGTGATATATGGCGGCATTGAGTTCATCCCCGCCAAGCAGTTTGTGAAGGATGCCGATTGCGGTCGTCATGGGTTCCGCTGTCGCAAGAACAGAGTGGGCAACAGCCAGATGTACGACCAGAAAGCAATGGACGAGGCCCTGCGGAAGAGTGTACGTCACGGATACATTACCATCAAGACCTTCCAGATTTTCAGTGGACTGAAAAACAAGTCTGCCCAGCGCTATCTGGACAGCCTTTGCCAAGGGGACAATCCACGTCTGAGACGCTACCGTGAAGGACGTACTTGGCACTACACATTTGTCGACCCATCTCCCACTGTATAAAAACAGAGCAATCCTTATACAAAAAACAGGTACGCAGCGAACGCTGCCGACTTCAGCCACGCCCGTTGCCGATATCAGCAGCGGGCGCTGCTGATTAAAGACACGCCCGCTGCTTTCTCGCAACTGACCGTTTCTCTCCCTGCCAAAACGTCACTTTCCCCCTGTAAGTGAGTCACTTTTCCCCTACAACTGACGTACGGATAACCGTAAAGTGACATCCCTTCGACACACGAATCCATTACGAGCAAAATAATAGCGAATAATTTGGAAGTTTGAGAAATTGTTATTATCTTTGCAGCAAAGTTAAGAAAATGAAGTATGACTTATCTCAACCAATTTCACAAAGAGGCATCGGAGAGAAAGATGCGGAAAATCAGCGAATCGCGAAAATCGCCAATGAGCTCAGAAGACGCAGTCAGATATATGAAGCGGAATCTGAAGCTGGCCAAGAACATGTAACTCGCTTTGATGCGGAGCTGCGTTCAGCAGAATCGTATGCCAAAGAGAAAGGCATGTGGATTCCAATGGACGAAGTGTTTGATTTGGGACTGCCTGGTGCAAGCGGAAACGAAAATGACATCTATACTCGTGAGGATACGGTTTTTAAAGTGAACAATCTTTTGAACAGTGGCAGTATCGTTAATCTGCTTGAAAAGGTTATACTTCACAATTCAATATTTCCAGATACATTCTATTATTTCATAGGTTTTGCTGGTTATGACAGGCGTAGTGTAATGCCTGTATTGCAGCAGGATTTGGTGAAGGATGCCCAGCCAGCAACACCCATTGAGATTGAAACATACATGGCAGCCATTGGCTTTACGAAGATGAACAATGAGGGCCGATTCGCCAATAACATGTATGAAGTTTGGGACTTAGTGCCCAGAAACGTTCTGAAAGACAAGGATGGCGATATTTACGTGGTAGATGCAGAGATAAAAAGGTTGTAACAGAAATGTTACTGACATATTCGTTTACATACTGACCAATCCAAATTTCAACAAGGATTGAAATAAACACATTATTGGGAGATGCTTCATGATATCTCTTTTTTCATTAAATAATGTGTATTTTCTGAATTAAATCCTAAAATCCGCAGATAATTTTTCAATGGTCTAATTTTGCCGTCCTTTGAGACATGTCTGTCTGTTTTTAGCCATCAAAGCGTGTAATCCGACCGGACATAAGCCAGTTTCCCCTTACCCCGTAAGGTCAAGAGGCTTAGA
>JAFVHO010000061.1 GCA_017474485.1 Prevotella sp. | reverse complement strand
CCTTCTCGACGGTCTTCACCTGAGTAACAACACAAGGACCACATTCGATAACAGTGCACGGTACATTCTTACCGTCGGCACTGAAAACGGAAGTCATTCCGATTTTTCTTCCAATTAATCCTGGCATTTCAGTTTAAATTTTAATAATAATGTTATTTAACTAAATATATTTTCTCGTTTCGCATCAGTGTCATTTTGCCACCCTTAACTTTTAGAGCACACACATAAAGAAACGAACTACATCTTCCTTTCCGAAGACTAAGTCGCTCTTTTTCAGTGCTTTGATAGCTATTCAGCCAGCGCAATGGGCACTTTTGCGGGTGCAAAGGTACATATTTTAAATGGAATACCCAATACCAGAAAGCTGTTTTATAACATTATTTAATGTTTTTTAGCTTTCAACATGACGTAAAGTTTATAAACTACGAACACACCAGCCATAAAGAGAAGGTACCACCGCAGGTCATACCACGCTGCGATAGCACCTTCCTTGATCCCTGCGAACAGGGTTTTAAAGAATAACACCATACCTGTTATTATCTTCTGGGGGCATCACCACTGGTTGGTCTGGCGCCAGGGAAACCACCAAAACCACCAAAGCCCTGCTGAGGAGCAATCTCGGGTTCACCAAAAAATGATGCCTCAGCATCCTTGTCGTTCAACTTAAATACCATGAACTTAGGCGTCTTCTCCGTACAGGGTTTCCATGCACCACCCTTAGGACCATTGGGGTCACTATACTTTGCGAAGTTTGTCCATGCAGTCAGCATCTTCTCTGAAAGGTCCCAGTCGCCCTTGGTCCAAGGACGCCAACAGTGCTTCAAGCTCTTAAACACAAACCACAGGTCGCTGGAGTGGAAGGCACCACGCAGACGCTGTGTCACCTCGGGATGACTGCCGTCGTCGGGCAACGGACGGGCAAACTCGTAAGCCCAGGCCTTGCCGCCTTTTTGGTCGCGAACCTTACAGAACTCTGCGATGTTAGGTGACATGTTGCCCATATCGTTTAGGGTGAAACCAATCATATAAGGAACATCAGCCAGTGTGCCTTGGCGAGTAGCATCATCGAAGCTCTTCACACTGACATAGCCGTCAATCATCGGCATGAAGCCCATGCCCATACGCATCATACCCATCATGCCACCACCTTGTGGAGCGGGGTTGTTTACCTGCTGATAGAGTGTAGGCAATGCGAATACAGTCTCCGTCGAGGCCTGACGCATTTTCTGCAGGTCGGTCATGCCAGCCCAGTCAAACATCTTCTTGGCATTGTTGGCAGCATCCTCGATAGAGCCACCACTATAGCGGCCACCCATCATGCCACCACCGTTGGGGTTAGGGATGCTCAGTCCCTGGGCACTCATGATGACTGCCTTGTGGAACAGACCACGGGCCAAGGGGCTCTCGCACAGCGTACGCACGCTGCCGCCACCAGCACTCTGTCCGAAGATAGTCACGTTATTGGGGTCGCCACCAAACTGCTCAATGTTCTTTTTAATCCACTTCAGGGCCTCAATCTGGTCCAGGATACCATAGTTACCCGATACATGGTTGGGGCTCTCCTCGGCCAATGCGGGATGACAGAGGAAACCGAAGATACCCAGACGATAGTTGATGGTGACCAGCACCACGTCCTTAGCACCCCACTCCTGTCCGTCGAACTCAGGCTCAGAGCCGAAGCCCTCACGATAGCCACCGCCATGAATCCACAGGGCCACAGGCAGTTTCTTACCAACCTTGCCAGGCGCCTTGGTCCATACGTTCAGATACAAACAGTCCTCACTGAAGGCAGCCTCCTTACCATAGCCCCACTCCGTATAGTAGCCACCAGTGTATTGGATGGCCTGATAGCTGGGACGACCGAAGGTGTCGCAAATCTTCACACCCTTCCAGGGTACAACAGGCTGCGGAGCCTTCCAACGGTTCTCACGGATGGGAGGTGCAGCGTAGGGAATGCCACGATAGACAAACACATCAGGATGGTCGTCGGCCAAGACGCCCTGTACCTGACCACCTTCGATAGTTAACACGGGATTTTCTGCTGCATGAGCAGACACTGCTACCAAGAGCAGAAGAGGCAAAAATAGTTTTTTCATAAGTTGTTTTAAAACAATTGTACAGTTGTTTAAGTTCTATAGCATTTTCTTAGACTAAAAAACAGCCCGAAGGTTTAATGTATTCAAAAAAAAATAGTACCTTTGCAGCACAAAAAACGAAGAAGACAGATATGACAACAGAGAATCCATACGTCAAGCAGTTTCCCGACCTCATGGCCGGTAAGACACTGCTCTATTGCCACGGCTTCGGCTCCAGTGGCCAGTCAGGCACGGTCACACGTCTGCGCGTCGTCATGCCGCAGGCCCGTGTCATCGCTCCCGACCTGCCCGTCGACCCGCACGAGGCCATCGCCCTACTCCACCGCATCTGCGACGAGGGGCATCCCGACCTCATCATAGGCACATCCATGGGCGGCATGTATGCCGAGCAATTGCGTGGCTTCGACCGCATCTGCGTGAACCCTGCATTGGAACTTGCCGAGACCATGAAGGCCCACGGCATGACGGGCACGCAGCAGTTTCAGAATCCGCGTCTAGACGGCGTTCAGGAGTTCTATGTCGACAAGGCAATGGTGAAGGCCTACCGTGAGGTGTCGGAACAACGCTTCGTGGGTCTGACTGACGACGACCGCCAGCACGTATGGGGCCTCTTCGGCGACCGCGACGATCTGGTGGACACCTTCGACATGTTCGTCGAGCACTACCCACAGGCCACCCATTTCCACGGCGAGCACCGTATGGACGACAAGAGCTACATGCACAGCGTAATGCCACTGATACGCTGGATTGACGACCAGCAGCGTCATCGCCAGCGTCCTATTATATATATAGGAATAGAAACCATGTTCAATGCGTACCGTCAGCCGGCCTCATCAGTACAGAAAGCCGTACGCCTGCTGATAGAGCACTACGACGTCTATTTCGTGGCCGATGCCCCACAGCACGAGACGGCCTCATGGCTCGAAGAGCATATCAACGTACCAGCCTGGCGCCACACCATCTACACCTACAGGCGCGACCTGCTCTATGGCGACTACCTGATAAGCCAGAAAAAGGAGGGTGACACCATGGCCACTCTCCTTGAATTCGGGTCCGACACGTTCAAGACGTGGGATGATATCATCGACTATTTCTCGCACCTGGGTGGGCAGTAGCTCATTATGGTTTGCTGCTCGAGGCATCTGAGGCCTTCATCAGGTCTTTTTTCATCTCCTGCCAGAAAGGAGTCATTCCATTTGATCCTTCGTTGGTCTCCAAATCGAGCTCAGGAATATCTATCTCATCATTAGGCAGGAAAGGCGTAATAATCTCATTGTGTTTCTGGACGAACACCGTTGCTACACCCTGGGCAATGATACCCAGTTCCTTGGCTGCACGCCACGACAGGTCAATGATACGTCCGCGCACAAATGGTCCGCGGTCTGTTACCCTAACCACCACGCTACGTCCATTGGCAGGGTTATAGACTTTCAGCTTGGTACCGAAGGGATAGGTGCGGTGGGCACATGTCAGGCTGTCTTTATGCAGCCGCTCACCACTAGCAGTCTTGCGCCCGTGAAACTTAAAGGCATAGAACGAAGCTTTACCCTTCTGAGCGCTTTGAGCGTTCAGAAATGAGAAATGAGAAATGAGAAATGAGAAATGGAGTGCACCCCAAAGCAGTACGCACAAGACGAATGTGCGCTGCCCAAGCCAGATGGATTTACATTTCTTCATTTCTTCATTTAGGACCACCGGTCCGCCATTTCTTATTTTTCGTTTCTCATTTCTCATTTGGGCGAAGCCTTTTACACGACACCTTGGGCGAGCATGGCTTTAGCCACTTTCATGAAGCCAGCCACGTTGGCGCCTTTCACGTAGTTGACATAGCCATTGGACTCCTTGCCGTACTTCACGCACTGTTCGTGAATGCCCGACATGATCTGATGCAGGTGCTGGTCAACTTCCTGAGCTGTCCAAGCCATACGCATGGAGTTCTGTGTCATCTCCAGTCCAGAGGTGGCTACACCGCCAGCATTGACAGCCTTGCCAGGAGCAAACAGCAGACCTGCTGCTATGAACTTATTGACAGCCTCAGCCGTACAGCCCATGTTCGATACCTCAGCGACACACAGCGGCTTCTGGGCCAGTATCTTATCGGCATCCTCACCATTCAGTTCGTTCTGGGTGGCACAGGGCAGATAGATATCGGCCTTCTGTTCCCAAGGCTTCTTGCCCTCGAAGAACTGCGAACCAGGGAATTCATCCTCATAAGGCTGACAGACGTCGTTACCTGAGGCGCGCAGTTCCAGCAGATAGTCAATCTTCTCATCGTCAAGTCCTGCAGGGTCGTAGATGTAGCCATCAGGTCCACTGATGGTAATCACCTTGGCACCCAGTTCGGTAGCTTTCTTGGCGGCACCCCATGCTACATTGCCAAAACCTGAGAGGGCAACAGTCTTGCCCTTGATGTCCAGACCGTGGGTCTCCATCATGTGATGAACGAAGTAGAGGGCACCATATCCAGTAGCTTCCGGACGCAGGATGGAGCCACCCCATTCCATGCCCTTACCCGTTAGGGTAGCGCCATGGAACTGGCTGGTGAGTCGTCTGTATTGTCCGAAGAGGTAGCCAATCTCGCGTGCTCCAACGCCGATGTCGCCGGCAGGCACGTCCAAATCGGGACCTATGACCTTATAAAGCTCTGTCATAAACGACTGGCAGAACTTCATAACCTCGTTGTCGCTCTTGCCGCGGATGCTGAAGTCAGAACCACCCTTGCCGCCACCCATAGGCAGCGTGGTCAATGCATTCTTGAAGGTCTGCTCAAAGCCGAGGAACTTCAGGATGCTCAAGTTAACAGACGAATGGAAACGCAGACCACCCTTATATGGACCAATGGCACCGTTGAACTGTACACGGTAACCGATGTTGACCTGTACTTCGCCCTTGTCGTCGACCCAAGGCACACGGAACGTGATGATGCGTTCTGGTTCTACGATGCGTTCAATGATCTTGGCTTTCTCGAATTCCGGATGCTGGTTATACACGTCTTTAATACTTTCCAGCACTTCGCGCACGGCTTGCAGGAATTCTACCTCACCTGGATGCTTACGTTCCAGATTTTGCATGATTTTCTCAACTTCCATAGTATAAATTTTATAAGTCACAAGTTAGTAAGTATCGTTGTCAAAACGACGGAACTTAATCAGTTTGTAAGTTTTACAACGCAAAAATAGGGAATTTCCTTCAAACGACAAAGGAAATTCCCAATTATTTTTGTCAAAAGGTTACATTTTGTTAAATAACCCGTATTTTTAGATAAGTTTGAGCGTTCCCATGAGGTAAACCAAACCAAATCCGAGCACCATCGAAACGACACCCATGATGATACCAATTTTCGACATGTCACCCTGCTTCACATAGCCCGTAGCGAATGCCAAAGCGTTCGGCGGCGTAGAAATGGGCAGGATCATAGCACTCGATGCTGCAATGGCCACGCCAATGAGTACGGTACCTGTGCCACCGATAGGTGCAAGTTTGTCGCCCATAGCGCCACAAACCACTGCCAGAATAGGCATCAGCAGGGCAGCTGTTGCTGAATTCGAGATGAAGTTTGACAGCAAATAACAGATAGCACCACCAAGCATCAGGATCAGCAATGGCGAGAATTCGCCAAACGGAATACTCTCAACGGCATTGGCTGCCAGACCTGAGGCGTTCAAGCCATAGCCCAGTGCAAAACCACCTGCTACCATCCAAATGACTGACCAGTTAATCTGCTCAAGGTCGCGCTTATTGATAATACCTGTCAGGGCGAAGATACAGAACGGAACCATAGCAACGGTGTTGGCATTGATACCTGTGAAACGGTCAGAGAGCCAGAGTGCTACGGTGAGGATGAAGGTAAAGATGACCACCTTGGACTGGAAACCTTTCTGCATACCACCGTCAATCTTCAACTCTACAGTCTTCTGACTGAACGGGAAGAACTTCAACAGCAGGCGCCAGCTGATAAACAGCAGGACAACTACCAATGGGAACATAAACATCATCCACTGTCCGAAACCAAGGCCCATGTTCAGTCCCTCAGGATCATTCAAATACTTCAGGGCGATGTTGTTCGGAGGGGTACCGATAGGCGTACCCATACCACCAAGGTTGGCTGCTACAGGGATGGACATAGCCAAAGCAATGCGACCTTTACCCTCAGGAGGCAACTGACGGAACACTGGTGTAAGGAACGTCAGCATCATAGCTGCAGTAGCCGTGTTCGATACGAACATCGAGAACAGACCTGTTACGAGCAGGAAGCCCAGCAACACCATCTCACTCTTGGTACCAAAAGGTTTCAGCAACACCTTAGCCAATTGGGCGTCCAGACCAGTCTTCGTAGCAGCAATAGCCAGTACGAAACCACCGATGAACAGCATGATAACAGGGTCAGCAAAACAGGCCATCACACCCTTGTAAGAAAGCAGTTTACCTACCTCTTCCTCGTTCACCATCGGCGCAATACCACTGTCCGTACAGAACAGCAACATCATGACCATAATGGCAATAGACGTAGCCCATGAGCTGACAACCTCGAGAATCCACATCAGTGTGGCAAAGGCAAAGATAGCAATGACACGCTGTTGTACAACGGTAAGATTCTCGATGCCAAACCACTCGGTTGGCATATTCCAAAGCAATAACGTAACGAAAGCTACCAAAGCAATCTTGATAACTCGTTTGGTACCATCCTCTGGATGATACTTACGCTGATGGCGCATCTTATGGTACGTCTCAACGAGATTAAATCCTTCGTAAATGTGAAACATATCTCTGTTCTAATGATTTTTGGGTTTCTTTTCGGGGCGCAAAATTACGAAAAAGTTCTGAGTTCAGGAATGGAAATATAGAGAAAAAAGTGCATAAAAATAAGAATACACTTATTTCTCCCCCACTTTTTTTCCTGCCCGCAATGCTTTGTAACATGGAGTTTGCAAAACTGCATCCCCAAAGTTCGTTTCATTGCCACTTTTCTTAGCGCGTGCGTACATTATATTTTAAAGAATAGAAAAATTTTTTGAATTTTATTTGCAAATATCAAATATTATTCCTAACTTTGCGTCCAAATGAGTTAATTCTTTAATCACACTTAAACACAAACATTATGAAAAAGTATTTAGCAGAAATGGTGGGCACGATGGTGCTCGTACTAATGGGTTGCGGTGTTGCCGTCAGCCTAGGTTGTGATCCTGTTAACAACATTCCCGCTGTGGTGGGTACAGCATTGGCCTTCGGACTGGCTGTTGTAGCTATGGCTTATACGATTGGCGGTATCTCTGGTTGCCACATCAACCCCGCTATCACGCTGGGCTGTTTTATTGCCGGACGCATGAATGCCAAGGACTGTGGCATGTATATGCTGTTCCAGTGTATTGGTGCCTTCATCGGTTCCCTGCTGCTCTATATCCTGACATCTAACGTACCAGGTCTGGAGGGTACTGGTGCCAATGACCTGCAGGCCAATGTTTCAGTATTAGGCGGACTGCTGGCCGAGATTATCTTCACCTGCGTATTCGTACTCGTCGTACTGGGCGCTACTGCTAAGACCAATGGTGCTACCAACAATTTCGCTGGCTTGGCTATCGGTTTGAGCCTTGTACTTGTTCACTTGGTATGTATCCGCTATACTGGCACATCTGTGAACCCCGCCCGTTCGCTGGCTCCTGCCTTCTTCCAGGGAGGTACTGCACTGGCAAACCTCTGGATCTTCATCGTAGGTCCGTTTGTTGGTGGTGCTCTGGCTGCATGTATTTGGAAAATGATTGAACCTGCAGAGAAGTAAGTTGATGAAATATCTATTATCAACCATTGTGCTGATGCTGACCGCAATGCCAGTGTCAGCACAATTTGCTATCCCTCGTGATGCCAAGTTAGAGGCAAAGGTTGAGAAAACCTTGGCCAAGATGACTCTTGACGAGAAGATTGGTCAGATGTTGGAGTTGAACCTCGACATCATTGGTAAGATGACCGTAGAGAACGCGAAGGTGGACCGTGAGAAGGTTCGCTCAGTGATGCAGCAGTACGGCCGTTCAGAGGCTGAAATCAAGGATCTTCTGAAGATGACTGATCAGCAGATCATCGACAAACTTGGTGGATTCCCTGTTGACATCTATCAGGGCGATACCAAGCGTGTATGGAAGCTGAACGAGCAGATGCTCGACACCTTGATTTCGAAGTGGAAGGTTGGTTCTATCCTGAATGCACCAGGCACTCGTGCTCCAAGTGTTGCCCAGTGGCAGGAGTGGATTCAGTTGATCCAGAAGAAGTCGATGAAGTATCTGGGCATACCTGATATCTACGGTCTGGACCACAACCATGGTGTGACCTATGTTCAGGGCGGAACACTCTTCCCACAGCCCATTAACCTGGGTGCATCGTTCAATACAGAGTTGGCTCGCAGAGGTGCGGAGATTACTGCCTACGAGAGTCGTGCAGCTAACTGTCCTTGGGTTTATAACCCAGTTGTCGACCTAAGTCGCGACCCACGCTGGCCTCGTGTATACGAGAGCTTTGGCGAGGATGCCATCGTAAACTCAAAGATGGTTGTAGCAGAAATTAAGGGTTATCAGGGCGATGACAACAACCACATCGACCAATATCATGTAGGAACCAGCACCAAGCACTACTTTGCATACGGTGGTCCTTGGACAGGTAAGGATCGTACACCAGCCTACCTCTCGCCACAGATGATTCGCGAGAAGTATTTCGAGCCATTCAAGGCTGCTGCCCTTGCTGGAACGCTGACCATGATGGTCAACTCTGCATCAGTTAATGGTGTGCCTGTTCATGCTAGCTACGAGTATCTGACTAAGTGGCTTAAGGAAGACCTGCAGTGGGATGGATTCCTGGTTACAGACTGGGCCGACATCAACAACCTCTTCTCTCGTGAGCATGTGGCTAAGGATAAAAAAGATGCCATTCGTATCGCTATTAATGCTGGTATCGATATGTCTATGGACCCCTATAGCGTAGAGTTCTGCATCCTTCTTAAGGAACTGGTACAGGAGGGCAAGGTTAAGATGAGTCGTATCGACGATGCTGTTCGTCGTATCCTTCGCGCTAAGTATCGTCTGGGTCTGTTTGATAAGCCAAATACTGGTGGTAAGGGCTTTGAGAAGTTTGGTAGCGATGAGTTTGCCCAGGCTTCGCTGAAGGCTGCTGAAGAAAGTGAGGTACTGCTGAAGAACGAGGGCAATATCCTGCCTCTTGCTAAGGGAAAGAAGATTCTGCTTACTGGTCCTAACGCCAATCAGATGCGCTGTCTGCATGGTGGTTGGAGCTACACTTGGCAGGGTTCAAAGGCTGAGGATCTCTCAGAGAAATACAACACCATCTACGAGGCTCTTTGCAACAAGTATGGCAAGGAGAATATCATACTTGAGCAGGGTGTAACCTATAATGAGAATGGTGCTTATTACGATGAGAACGAGCCACAAATAGACAAGGCTGTAGCCGCTGCTGCCAATGCAGATGTCATCATCGCCTGTATTGGTGAGAACTCATATACAGAGACGCCTGGTAACCTGAACGACCTGTGGCTGTCAAAGAATCAGCGTGACTTAGTAAAGGCTCTCGCCAAGACTGGTAAGCCCATCGTGATGGTACTGAATGAGGGACGTCCTCGCTTGATTGCTGATATCGAGCCTCTGGCTAAGGCTGTGGTTGATATCCTGATTCCAGGCAACTATGGTGGCGACGCACTGGCCAACCTGCTGGCTGGCGATGCTAACTTCTCAGCTAAGATGCCTTACACCTATCCGCGCGAAATCAACTCACTGAATACCTATGATTATAAGGTGTCAGAGGAGGTAGGTACAATGGCTGGTGCCTACAACTACGATGCAAAGGTAAGTCTGCAGTGGCCTTTCGGCTATGGCATCAGCTATACCACCTACGAATATTCGAATCTGCGCGTAGACAAGGCATCGTTCACTGCCAACGACATCCTCACAGTGACTGTCGACGTAAAGAATACTGGCAGTCGTGCTGGCAAGGAGGCCGTCCTGTTGTATTCCAGCGATCTCGTGGCAAGTATTGTGCCTGACAATCGTCGTCTGCGCGACTTTACTAAGATTGAGCTGCAGCCAGGCGAGGTAAAGACCGTTACCTTCCAGTTGCCTGCCAAGAACCTCGCCTTTGTAGGCGCCGATGGTAAGTGGACCCTTGAGGAGGGCGACTTTATCCTGAAGGTTGGCAACCAGACTGTAGGTACTGCTTGCACACAGACAAAGATCTGGGACGAGACCAATATTTAAGTGAAGAGTGAAAAGTGAAGAGTGAAGAGTGAAAAGCGAAGAATGAAGAGTGAAGAATGAAAAGTGAGTTTTGCAAAAACGACATGTAATGTGTTCGTTTGTGCAAATAAATCCAAAATTAGTTGGTTGTAGCCTTAATTTTTCACTTTTCACTTTTCACTTTTCGCTTCTTTTTCGTAACTTTGCGCTCAGATTTTTTAATTAGTATTTATATAACTATTTAAGTATTATGGTAAATTACAAGGATTTGGGTCTCGTGAATACTCGCGAGATGTTTAAGAGAGCAGTTGCTGGCGGCTATGCTATTCCCGCTTTCAACTTCAACACAATGGAGCAGATGCAGGCTATCGTGATGGCTGCTGTTGAGACCAAGTCTCCCGTTATCATGCAGGTTTCTAAGGGTGCCCGTAACTATGCTAACGCTACTATCCTGCGTTACATGGCCGAGGGTGCAGTGGCTTATGCTAAGGAACTGGGTTGTGAGCATCCTGAGATCGTGCTGCACCTCGACCACGGTGACAGCTTCGAGCTCTGCAAGGACTGTATCGACATGGGCTTCTCTTCAGTGATGATCGACGGTTCTTCTCTGCCTTACGAGGAGAATATCGCTCTGGCTAAGAAGGTTGTTGACTATGCTCATCAGTTCGACGTAACCGTTGAGGCTGAGCTGGGTGTGCTCGCTGGTGTTGAGGATGAGGTTGCTGCTGCAGAGTCTCATTATACCAAGCCCGAGGAGGTTATCGACTTCTCTACCCGCACTGGTTGCGACTCTCTGGCTATCTCTATCGGTACTTCTCACGGTGCCCACAAGTTCACTCCTGAGCAGTGCACACTGGTGAACGGCGTACT
>JAFVHO010000060.1 GCA_017474485.1 Prevotella sp. | reverse complement strand
TATCATTGCTGGCCGTTATGAGACGGAGTCCAGTGGTGGCATCACGTTCGATACCATTCGCGACTATGCCGAGCAGGGTGTCGACTTCATCAGCGTGGGTGCATTGACCCATAGTGTGAAGGGACTTGATATGAGCTTTAAAGCCTGTTAGGCTAAATTGAGAATTGAGAGTTGAGAATTATGATTACTACCGTAAGTAAGGTAGGTATAAATTTAATGCCATTTTTTACGGGTGCATTAGTTTTACTTGGCTTTTTTTCTTCCTGTAAATCTAATCATAATTCTCAATTCTCAACTTTCAATTCTCAATTGGATTATGTTTCTCCTGTCGACTACGAAATAACATTGGCAGGGAACTTTGGCGAGCCTCGTCCTTGGCACTTTCATGGTGGCATTGATGTCAAGACGGGCAATGTCGAAGGTAAGCAGATTTTTTCGATTGCAGATGGCTACGTCAGTCGTCTGACCATTAACAAGTATGGTTTTGGCAATGCCATCTATGTGGTTCATCCCGACGGACATACCAGCGTGTATTGCCATTTGCAGCGCTTTGCGCCTCAGTATGAAACCCTGCTTCAGCGTACAGGTAAAGACACGTTGTCGATGGTTTTCCCATCGACTCAGTTCCCCGTCAAGGCTGGTGACCTCATTGCCATCAGTGGTAACACAGGCCACTCTACAGGTCCCCATCTGCACTTGGAAATTCACGATACAGAGACGTGGGTCATGCGCGACCCGCTAAAGTTCTTGGGTCATCTGATTGCTGACACCGTAGCCCCTCAGGCACATTCGTTCATGGCTGTGCCGATGCAGGGCGTGTTTAATGGCTGCCAAGACAAGCAGACGTTTGGTTTCGGACAGCCTGAGGATAAAAAGCAGCGCACTACGTGGACGCTCAGTCGCGTGTTCACCGCATGGGGCAGGGTAGGCTTTGCCTTGTGGGCCGACGACTATGCCCAAGGTGTTCATAACCATTATGGCATTCGTTATATGCAGTTGCTGGTGGATGGTCGCGAGGTGTTCCGTTCCGATGTTGACAGCATCCCCATCAGTTGTCAGCCTGAGGTGAACGAGTGGGGCGACTACAGCCACTGGCGCAAGAATCGTGTGTGGTATATGAAAGCCTATCGCGAACCACGCATGCGACTGCCCATTCTGCATGCTGACATTCATCGTGGTATCGTCACGTTCAATGAAGAACGCCCCTATCGTCTTACCTTCATTTTGCGCGACTATCAGAACAATCAGGCTACCTATCATTTCACGGTTCAGGGACTTCGCAACAAGTCCGTCCGACTCAAATCAAACGGCACGCTGCTCGACGATTATCGCTTGTTCCGTCAATGTCTGTGGCCGCTTAAAACCACTAAAAAATAGCATTTCACATTTTTTTCGTCGTTTTGTTTGCAAATATCGCTGTCTTTTAGTATCTTTGCAGAATATATATTCAAACTAATCAAAACGAACGAAATTATGTTGTCACAACAAGACCTGAAGCAGTTGGCTCAGAAGGGTATTTCTGAGGCACAAATCGAGAGACAGTTAGGTGAGTTTAAAACTGGTTTTCCATTCTTGAAGTTGGAGGCCGCAGCAGCTATTGGCAAGGGCATCGTAGCTCCTTCTGATGCTGAGCGCAAGGCGTATGTGGAGGCTTGGCAGGCTTACAAGGCCGAGGGCAAGAAGGTGGTGAAGTTTGTACCCGCATCGGGTGCCGCCAGCCGTATGTTCAAGGATATGTTTGCCTTTGTCGATGCCGACTACGACGTACCTACGACGGATTTCGAGAAGAAGTATTTTGACAATATCGAGAAGTTTGCCTTCTACGATGAACTGGATGCTGCCTGCCAGAAGAATCAGGGCAAGGGTATCAAGGCACTCATTGCTGAAGGTAATTACAAGGCCGTTGCTGCCAACATGCTGAAGGCTGAGGGTCTGAACTATGGACAGCTGCCCAAGGGCCTGCTCTTGTTCCACAACTATGCTGAGGGTGCTCGTACGCCGATGGAGGAACACTTGGTGGAAGGTGCCTTGTATGCTGCATCGAATGGTGAGGCCCATGTACATTTTACCGTTAGTCACGAGCACATGGAACTGTTTAAGGCTAAGGTGGCTCAGAAGGCCGACCTCTATGCCAAGAAGTACGGCATCAAGTATGATATCTCATTCTCTGAACAGAAGCCTTCTACAGATACCGTTGCCGCCAATCCTGATGGCACGCTGTTCCGCAACTCAGACGGCTCGCTTCTGTTCCGCCCAGGTGGACACGGTGCGCTGATTGAGAATCTGAACGAGATTGAGGCCGATGTTATCTTTGTGAAGAATATTGACAACGTGGTGCCCGACCGCCTGAAGGATGATACCGTTGAGTGGAAGCAGGTCATCGCTGGTGTGCTGGTAACGCTGCAGAAGAAGGCCTTCGAATATCTGAATCTCTTGGATACAGGCAAGTATACGCACGAGCAGATTGAAGAGATGATTCGTTTCGTACAGCAAGACCTGTGCTGTCGTAAGGCTGACATCAAGGAGTTGGAGGATGCCGATTTGGTCATCTATCTGCGCAAGAAGCTGAACCGCCCCATGCGCGTATGTGGCGTAGTAAAGAATGTGGGCGAGCCTGGTGGTGGCCCGTTCCTGACCTACAATCAGGATGGTACCGTCAGCTTGCAGATTCTGGAGAGCTCGCAGATTGACAAGTCGAACAAGGAGTATATGGAGATGTTCACCAAGGGTACGCACTTCAATCCCGTCGACCTTGTTTGCGCTGTGAAGGACTACAAGGGTAATGCCTTCGACCTGCCTAAGTATGTTGACCCAACCACGGGC
>JAFVHO010000059.1 GCA_017474485.1 Prevotella sp. | reverse complement strand
TGGTGAACAGAAGTATCTGGACGAGGCAAAGTTCCTGTTAGACTATCGCGGAAAGACTGGACGTCGTGACATCTACTCACAAAGCGACAAGCCCGTGGTTGACCAAAAAGAGGCTTGGGGACATGCTGTCCGTGCTGGTTATATGTATGCCGGCATGGCCGATGTAGCAGCTTTGACAGGAGATGAAGGTTATCTGAAAGCTATTGATGCCATTTACAACAACATTGTCTCAAAGAAGTATTATATCACAGGCGGTGTGGGAGCACGTCATGCTGGCGAAGCCTTTGGAGCCGACTACGAGTTGCCCAACCTGACATCATATAACGAGACTTGTGCAGCCATCTCGATGGTTTATCTGTTTCAACGCATGTTCCTCTTACACGGTGATTCCAAATATATCGACTGCATGGAGCGCACACTTTACAATGGTGTTATTAGCGGAATGAGCGTTGATGGTGGGCGCTTCTTCTACCCCAACCCACTCGCAAGCGACGGCAAGTATGCTTTCAATGCCGATAACACCGTTGAACGCCAGCCATGGTTCGGTTGTGCCTGCTGTCCTTCAAACTTATGCCGTTTCATCCCCTCATTCCCTGGCTATATGTATGCAGTGAAAGACCGCGACCTTTATGTCAATCTCTTTGCCGGCAATACTGCAACTATAAAAATTGGAGGCAAGGACGTCATATTAGAGCAGATAACCAACTATCCGTGGGACGGTGACATTGCCCTGACCATCAAGAAAAACCAAGCCAAAGCATTCAACCTTAAAATACGTGTTCCTGGCTGGGTAGAGCAAAATCCTGTCCCCAGTAACCTCTATAGCTTCAGCGACGATGTACTGGGCAGCTATAACATCAAGGTGAATGGTCAGGTTGTGAAGACGGAAATGGCCAATGGTTTCTTCGTCATCAACCGCCTATGGAAAAAGGGCGACGTAGTAAGTATCCATTTCGACATGCCTGTCCGTACCGTCAAGGCTAATCCTGCTGTCGTTGACGATCGTGGACGCATCGCCGTGGAACGCGGTCCATTAGTCTATTGTGCCGAGGGAATTGACAATCAGGACTTCAATATCTTCAATTTCCTAATGCCTCGCCAACCACGTTTCGAGGTGACCGACCTTCAGATAAACGGTAACCGCCAGGTAACCTTTAACGTAAAGGCCATTCAAGTGGAAGGACAATTTGTGAATACTGACGAAAAAGGCGAAATCAGTGCAACACATCGCCGCCTTACCATGATTCCATACTACGCATGGAACCATCGTGGACCAGGACTGATGGAGGTATGGATGCCACAAAGCATCAGTGCACTTGGTAACTACTGATAAAGTCGAATATGGAGCGGTTGAATTCATCGGGCCGCTCCATATTTAGCATATGGCCACAGTCTGGGATAATGACAATACGGCTGTTTTGCAGATATTCAGCCTCCCTTGGGCTGAATCTTTTATCCTTCAGTTCATGCTCACCACGTATAAATAAGGTAGGGACATCGATGACTCCCCGCTCACGGAGCTTTGCCCAGGCCTCCTTGCCATAGAATAAACGTACCTCTTTATGCAAAGGTTGCCAGGCTGTCCACTCCTTAATCATCTGTGTCAGGGGCTTTCTCATCCGCTCACGCATGCTGCCGCCTGTAGACATCAGCTGTTCAGTCCATTCTTCCTTCATCTTGTCAACACCTTTTGCCTTTAGATTTGCTATTTCTTTGTCGCGCTGAGACTTTTCTAAAGAATCCATAGGCTCCCCTGGTCCTTTTGAGCTGCGAATACCCCCACTGGCCAAGGTACAGGTAAGCAAGCGCTCCGTGTACATCGCTAACATATCACCAGCAACGAAAGCACCCATTGACAGCCCTATCACATGAGCTTTCTGCATGTGCAAAGAATCCATCAGTGTGATGACATCGTCCACATGACAGAATTGCAAATTTTCTCTTTGTTCAGAGGATTGGCCATATCCACGGAAATCCATACGTACCACACGGAACTGTTTAGAAAATGGTTTCCATTGCTCATCCCACATACGACAATCCAGCGAGTGTCCATGCAACAACACCATGGGGTCGCCCTTGCCACGCTCTTCATAGTAAATATAGCCACCATCAGGAGTCTTGACAAGACCTTTGTGCGTCGTAACACAACTGGCAAGAAAAAATATCGTCATCAATATGTTTACAACCTTCATGGTTACAAAGGTACGAAATAATTTGCAATTCATCATCCTTAATTCTTATTTTATTTGTAACTTTGCACCAAAATTAAAAATAAACAATCAAGATGTACAATATCAACTCAATACGTGAGGATTTTCCCATCCTATCACGCCAAGTATATGGCAAGCCATTAGTCTATCTTGATAATGCTGCCACTACTCAGAAACCTCTATGTGTACTAGATGCCATGCGTAAAGAATATCTGAACGTCAACGCCAACGTTCATCGCGGCGTCCACTACCTCAGCCAACAAGCTACAGATTTGCATGAAGCTGCACGAGAGATTGTACGTCAGTTTATCAATGCCCAAAAGACCGAAGAAATAGTTTTCACCAGAGGTACGACTGAAGCTATCAATCTCATAGCCACATCATTTTGTGACTCACAAATGCAAGAGGGCGATGAGATCCTGGTTAGTGACATGGAGCACCACTCTAATATCGTACCTTGGCAGTTGCAGGCACAACGGAAAGGTATAGTAGTACGGCATTTGCCTATCAATGATGAAGGAGAGCTAACTATCGATAAGATCAATGATTTTATAACTGAGAAGACCAAGATTATCAGCATTGCCCATGTCAGTAATGTGCTCGGTACTATTAACGATGTGCAACGTATTGTCAGTGTTGCCCATCTTCGTGGTATTCCTGTTATGGTTGATGCTGCCCAAAGTGTTCCCCACATGAAAATCGATGTTCAACAGCTTGATTGTGATTTCCTGGCTTTCAGCGGCCATAAGATGTACGGGCCTACAGGCATTGGCGTACTCTATGGCAAAGAATGTTGGCTGGATAAGCTGCCTCCCTATCAAGGCGGTGGTGAAATGATAGACAAAGTAACATGGGAGCAAACCACTTTTGAACGTCTGCCATATAAGTTCGAGGCAGGGACACCTGACTATATTGCTACTCATGGTCTCGCTACAGCCATTAAATATATGAACACCATTGGCTTGAAAAACATCGAAGCTCATGAACAAGAGCTCACCAATTATTGCATGGAAAAGCTCAAAACGATTCCTAACATGCGCCTTTTTGGTCCTACAACCACTATTCACCCATCATCACACTGTCCTCAGAAAGATGCCGTTGTCTCGTTTCTCGTAGGTGACATCCACCACTTGGACATGGGGACCCTCCTTGACCGTTTAGGTATTGCCGTCCGTACTGGTCACCATTGCGCTCAACCACTAATGGACCGATTGGGTATCAGCGGTACCGTCCGCGCTTCTTTCGCATTATACAACACAAAAGAGGAAATCGACACCCTTGTAGCAGGTATCCACCGAATCAGCCAGATGTTCTGACACTTACGAATTATAAAGATTGTTTAATATGCAATTTTGAACAAGAATAGAATCAATGTTAGAAAGCTGTTATTATGAAGGAAAGATAGAGGCTGGGTGCGATGAAGCTGGTAGAGGTTGTCTGGCAGGTAGTGTTTTCGCTGCTGCCGTTATCTTTCCAGATAATTACCATAACGAACAATTGAACGACTCAAAACAGTTAACGGACAAGCAAAGGAAATTGTTGCGTGAGATTATTGAACGCGATGCTTTGGCCTGGGGTGTTGGAATAGTTTCTCCCAATGAAATCGATAAAATAAACATCCTGAACGCTTCTATCCTAGCCATGCATAGAGCACTGGACCTTTTGAAAGTAAGACCACAAGCCATCATTGTGGACGGAAATCGCTTTAAGCCCTATCGTCCTGTCGTCAACGGTCATACGATTGACATTCCCTATACGACCATCGTCAAGGGAGACGGGAAATATCTAAGTATTGCAGCAGCAAGTATACTAGCCAAAACCTATCGCGATGACTACATGGATAAACTGGCTAAAGAGTATCCACAATACGACTGGCATTCAAACAAAGGTTATCCAACAAAAAAACATCGCGAGGCTATTCGGCAATATGGAACAACCCCCTATCATCGGAAAACTTTCAATATGTTGGGAGACGGTCAGCTAAGTCTTGATTTCCACGATTAGTTGACAATCGTTTGAAGTGAATGGAGAACACGCTGCTTTAACCGTTCTGACTGTTCTGGGGTCAGCAGTTCGCAATCATCCAAATGCATCAGAATATCATAAGCCTTCAAATAGGCAGCACGGATTTGCGGTGCAGCAGAAAGATAAGAAACCCAATAAGAATCCTTGTCAGGAACACAATCCATCACATAACGTATAAAATCATCGTCTAGAAGGAATTGCTCAACCTTGGTATAGATCTCTCTTTTCACTTGC
>JAFVHO010000001.1 GCA_017474485.1 Prevotella sp. | reverse complement strand
TACTTACAACATCACTCTTAAGGAAGACAACGCTCTGCTCGACGAAGTGGTTGTCGTAGGTTACGGTGTCCAGAAGAAGAAGCTGGTCACTGGTGCTACTGTTGAGGTAAAAGGTGAAGACATCACCAAACTGAACACCACACAGGTACTCGGCGCTCTTCAGAGCCAGAGCCCTGGTGTAACCATCCAGGCCGTGTCTGGTCAGCCGGGTGACGGCTTTAAGGTGTCTATCCGTGGTGCTGGTACCAATGGTGACACGAAGCCTCTGTACGTTATCGACGGTGTGGCCGGTGGTGACATCAACAACCTGAACCCTGCCGACATCGAGCGTGTCGACGTGCTGAAGGACGCTGCATCCTGCGCCATCTACGGTTCTGCTGCTGCAAACGGCGTGATCCTCGTGACCACCAAGCAGGGTAAGGCTGGTAAGATCCAGGTGAGCTACGACGGCAACGTGGGTTGGAGCAACATCTATCGTCTGCCCCAGATGCTGACTGCCAAGGAATATATGAACGTGATGGACCTCGTCCGCGTCAACTCTGGTGACGAAGCCCGTACATGGGAGAAGTACGTTGACGCCGACCTGCTGGCTGCCTATCGCAACGGCTCCAACGAAGGAACAAACTGGATTGAGTCTCTTCGCAACAAGAACGCTATGACGACTAGCCACGCCCTGAACATCGCCGGCGGTTCTGAATTCTCAAAGTTCTCAATGGGTCTCGGCTACCAGTATGAAGATGGTGCTCTGGGTGGCGTCGTTAAGACCGACTTCCGCCGTTTCACCATGCGTCTGAACTCTGAGCACGTGCTTTATCGCAACTCAAAGGGTATGGACGTCATCAAGGTAGGTGAGAATCTCTATTACCAACATCGTCAGAGTCAGGGTATCCAGCTGGGTAACCAGTATGCAAACGACCTGTCGAACATGCTGCGTGCCAACCCGCTGATTCCCTTGAAGAACAAGGATGGTGACTATTTCATGTACGATGACCTGAAGAACTCCGGTACTGAGGGATGGTTTGGTTACAACCAGTTCTCCAGCAACCCGGTGGCCGTTTTGGTTAACTCTCAGGGTGGTAACAACAAGAGCAAGAGCTTCGGTCTGAATGCTGTTGGCTATGTTGAGATTCAGCCGATTAAGGGTCTGATCTATCGCGGACAGCTCAGCTACAACCAGAGCAGCTGGGGCTATCGCGACTATCTGCCCGTGTTCCATGTTCACGATCAGGCTGGCGGTTTCCGCAATACCGACTCCGGTACCAACTCGTCAGGTCTCGGATGGGGCTGGAACACCACCAACACCTTGAACTATAAGTTCGACATCAACCAGAAGCACAATTTCGACGTGCTCTTCGGTACTGAGTACAGTATGTCAAAGCCTGACTACGGTTTCTCTGTATCAGCCAGCTCTTCTCACTCTGTCTTCGGCGACCTGAAGCATTCCTATATGGACCTCTACAAGAGTTCCACCGGTTCTGTTTCAGGTTCCCCCTATGGTGACTCTCGCAGCATGTCATACTTCGGACGTCTGAACTATGACTTCAACGAGACCTACATGCTGTCTGCCATCATCCGTGCCGACGGTAGCTCAGTCTTTGCTCCCGGACATCGTTGGGGTTACTTCCCCTCTGTTTCTGCAGGTTGGGTAATCTCTAACGAGAAGTTCATGCAGAAGGCCTCTTCTTGGCTCGACTTCCTGAAGATCCGTGCAGGTTGGGGACAGAATGGTAACAAGAACATCGCTGAGAGCTTCGGCTACCTCGCTACCTTCCAGTATGGTGCCTACGGTAACTATTCTTTCAACAGCAACAAGGACGACTATACTGCCGGTGTATATCCCGCTCGTCTTGCCAACGAAGAGCTGACCTGGGAGACTTCTGAGCAGCTCGACTTCGGTTTCGATGCCCGCTTCATCGGCGGTAAGCTCGGCGTGGTTTTCGACTGGTATCAGAAGACCACGAAGGACCTGCTCGTCTACGTGCCCATTCCTCCGACGACCGGTTTCTCTGAGCAGCTGAAGAATGCCGGTACTGTCCGCAACACTGGTATTGAGTTCGCTATCAACTGGCGCGACCAGATTGGTAAAGACTTCACCTACGGCATCAGCTACAACATCGCCTATAATAAAAACAAGGTGACAAAGGTGAACAGTGACCGCAAGTACAACGAGGGTGGTAACGACAACCTCTCTCAGGGTACTGGCATCATCGCCCGCTTTGAGGAAGGACAGCCCATCGGTTACTTCTATGGCTATAAGACCCTCGGAGTCATCCAGGATCAGAATGACCTCCAGAACTATGTCAACAGCAACTGCGGTGGCGATCCTGCCAACTCTCTGCAGGGTGAAGGCCTGAAGGCTGGCGACCTGATGTTTGCCGATACCAATGGTGATGGTATTATCAACGCTGATGATAAGACCTATCTCGGCGATCCTCATCCCGATGTGACCATGGGTATCAACCTGAACGCTGCCTATAAGGGCTTCGACATCAACATCACCGGTTATGGCGCATTCGGACAGCAGGTGGCTCGCAGCTACCGTAAGTTCGCCGACGGTGAAATGGAGAACTACACCACGGAGGTGTATGACTATTGGACAGGTCCTGGCACCAGCAACAAGTATCCTCGTCTGGCCAAGATGAGTGAGGGTGTGAACTGGATGGCCATCTCTGACATCTACATTGAGAACGCCGGCTACTTCCGCCTGCAGAACCTCACCGTAGGTTATGACTTCAAGAACCTCTGGAAGAGCGCTCCGTTCCAGCAGCTCCGCCTCTACTTTGCTGCCCAGAACCTCTTCACCATCACCAAGTACAAGGGTATGGATCCTGAAAACGGTAAGTCCATCTCTTCTGAGTCTTGGGTAACGGGTGTCGACGTAGGTAACTATCCGCAGCCCCGTACTTACCTGGTAGGTGTAAATGTTAAATTCTAAAATCAGACTACAAGATATGAAAAAGATATTTTTATTAACTGCTGCCATTGCCACACTTGGTCTTGCTTCGTGTAGCATTGACGATGTAGAGAACATCAGCGGCCTGTCTACCGAAGGCTTCCCCGCCAGCGAGGAAGACGCTATTGCCACGCTTGCCGGTGTTTATGAGAACCTGAATGCAACGCACGCCAACCCGCAGTGCTCCTATCTTTATATGGCTTGTCTGGCCAGTGACGACCAGTACGGTGGCGGTGGTACGAACGATAAGCTGATGCAGGCACTCGACCTGATCTGTAACTATGGTAACGACATGACCAACGTGTTCTGGGGACAGCGCTATGAGGGTATCAACCGTGCCAACACTCTGATTCAGGCCCTGCCGAATGCCAAAATTTCTGATGATCTGAAGAACCAGTTCCTCGGTGAGACCCTGTTCCTCCGTGCTTACTACTATTATGAGCTGGCTTCTATGTACGGCAACGTACCCCTGCTGACTATTCCGAGTGGCGACCTGGTGACTCAGGGTGATGTGAAAGTGCTCTGGGGTCAGATTCTTCAAGACCTGCGCGATGCCGTCAACATGATGCCTGCTACCCGCAAGACAGACGGACATGTGGACAAGTTCACTGCTGAGGCTATGTTAGGCCGTGCTTGGCTGTTCTATACAGGTTTCTATGGAAACGGTACATCTATCTCCGACCTGACCAGCACCACCTATAGCCCGCTGAGCAGTGTTGAACTGCCTGACGGCTCTACGCTGACCAAGCAGGATGTCATCAATGCCATCGACGACTGCGTAAACAACTCTGGTTATTCTCTCGTTCCCGACTTCCGCAACCTCTGGGCTTACACCAACCGTCTGACGGTGGAGGACAACCCCTATACCAAGGGTCAGGGCCTGAAGTGGGTGGAGGACGATGTGAACAACGGTCCCAACACCAACCCCGAGTCTATGTTCGCCATCAAGTTCAATAAGTGGGCTTCTTGGTCAACCACCATCGGTTATGGTAACGGTATCGCCCTTCACTTCGGTGTCCGCGACGCTACTTACGAGAACCACTTCCCCTTCGGTCAGGGATGGGGTGCAGGCCCTGTGGCTCCAAACCTCGTGAACGACTGGAAGGCTGCCGAGCCCGACGATATGCGTCGTGACGCTACCATTCAGGACTGGACAGACAAATCTTCATACGAGGGTAACTACAAGTACGGCGGTGGTGACGACTTCGTACAGGAAACTGACTTCTACGAGAAGAAGTGGTCTCCCATCCTTGCCAAGAAGAGCGACGGTTCGTTCTGGTGTACTTTCGAGTGCGCTATGTATCCTGGCACATGGGATCAGTCTGGTGCCTCTGGTGAGGAGAACTTCCAGCTGAACAACATCCACGACCTCGTGCTCATCCGCTTTGCTGAAGTGCTGCTGATGCAGTCTGAGCTGAAGGAAGATACAGAAGGTATTAATAAGGTACGCGCAAGAGCCGGCCTGAACCCCATCACTGGTTACTCACTGCAGGCTCTGCAGAACGAGCGCCGCTGGGAGCTTGCTTGTGAGGGTATCCGCTGGAATGACATCCGCCGCTGGCACATCGCATCTGTGGTGCTTGCCAAGCAGGAGAACCAGCCCGTTTACTACTGCGGTAAGCCCGGCACGAACGATCCCCACAATGGTGGCTACTCTGCCCGTTACACAGCTACAGCCGGCTTCCAGAAGATGCCTGAGAGCCAGGTTTCTCTCGGTAGTGTCGTTCAGAACGATGGTTGGGGCGATGCCTCTGGTGAATACACTGGCTGGTAATTTCTAAATAAATAATTTAAAATTGAAAGTATAAAGATATGAAAAAGATATTATTAGGAATCTGCGCACTCGGTTTGTTCGCCTCCTGCGATCCCTCGAAGGATTCTGTAGGTGTACCTGCACCTATCTCAGAGTCGGAGCTGGCTGCCGGGTTTACATATACACAGACGGATGAGGCAGGCTCACCTTCAAGCACAGGTAACTTCTTCGAATATACTGCTCCGCGTGTCGTTACCATTTATCGTCTGAACAATTCTGGCGGTCAGATCATTCTGGCTAAGGGGTCTTCCGCTGGTTCGTTCATCCTGAAGCCCACCCGTGGCTCTGATCCCAATCAGACTTTCTATGTCCAGTCTCGTGAGTTCGACGGTTCTGTAGTAACTGCCGCTTACAATGTGACTGTTGAGGTTCCAGGCGACCTGACTACCGAAATGAAGATTGCTTGTAGCGACAATGGTACCAAGAAATGGACTTGGGATGGCAGCGTACATGCCAGTGGCGCCGTTTGGGGTAACATTGGTTACACGCCTGGTGAGGACTGGACCTCAGGTTACTGGTGGGGATGTCCTGCTGAGGAACTGACTGGTCAGTTGCAGCACTCTGATACTGGCGTTGCCACAGGTGAGGAAGACTCCAGAGCTTACATGATCTTCTCCGAGGAAGGTACTATCACCACGTATGATGCTGGTGGTAACCAGATCCGTAAGGGTGCCTTTGAGATTCAGGACTACAACAACGGCGAAAAGATTGTCGTCAACGATGTACCCTGGAAGGTTGGTACTCTTCACACCGATGCAGGTACTATCCTGTGGCCATTCGAAATCAACTGGAAGGATAAGGGACATACCGCAACTCCGACAGACTTTGACATTGTGAAGCTGACTGCCGAGAAGTTGCAGTTAACCTATGCTGCACCTGGTACAGGAAGTTGGACCGAGGCTACTTACTGGTGCTTCAAGAGCAATTCTGACTTAGGAGGAATGTTGGCAGGCTATGACGAGGCTGGTAAGAGTTGGACATGGGATCCCACTATCACAGGTGCTGTTTGGGGTAACATGGGTTACTGCGGCGGTGCTGGTGCTGACGTAGGTATCAGCGGTAATGGCCAGTGGTGGGGTGTAACCTCTACTGAGGAGTTCAATGGCCAGCTGCAGCACACCGATACCGGCACGAACATCGGTGATGGCGACCTGGATGCATACATGACCTTCGCTGAGGGACAGATTACTTCTTTCGACGCTACTGGGAAGCAGATCCGCAAAGGCTCATTCGAGTTAGTTCCCGTTACAGACAACGAATGGAAGGTAGCTGACATGAAGACTGATGCAGGTTCTATCCTGTGGCCGTTCCAGATCAACTGGAAGGACAATGGATATCCTGCATGTCCGACAATCTTCGAGGTGGTTTACCTGACAGGTGACAAGTTGACGCTTGTATATCCCGACGGTGGCGACTTCTCAAGCAACGGCGGTTGGGGTGAAGCATCCTTCTGGCACTTCAAGGCCAAGTAAATCCTGCTTAAGCATTTTAACCTCTATATCACCGCCCTGCAGCCTTCCGCTGCAGGGCGGTTTTTGAATAAAAAAAACTTAAATTTCACAAGTTTGTGATTCACAACTTTGTGAAATTGCGTCAGCTTTATGTGACCGATCCTGTCTTTACACTATGGTTTAAGAGAAGCTTCTTATAATAGATGTCGCAGAAGATTGGCATTTGTACAATTTTGGTTCTACCTCTACTAAATGGATTATGATTCGCCTGAAAGCTACTGATTTTAAGCGGTTTAGCAAATATTTCCATAATTATTTCCTTCTACTTTACCTCCACTTTGCCTCTACTTTGCCTCCACTTTGCTTCTATCTTACCTCTACATTACCCCTACTAACCATCTGCCTTATCTCTACACGCAGAAAGCCTTAGGCTTATAGTATGTTCCCACGGTGGGAATGTCATGTTCCCAGCCTGGGAACACCATATTCCCACCGTGGGAACAATTCTTCCACCTAATGGAAATCTTGACTATTGTATCATTAAGAACAACGCAACAACGTCACACCTTCTTCCTTTTTATAGCCAATTGGTAGAAGATAAGTAGATGTAAAGTAGAAGCAAAGTAGAGGTAAAGTAGAGGCAAAATAGATGTAAAATTTCTGCTAAACCACTTATTATCTGCAACATACACACATTTTAGTAGAGGCA
Source organism: Prevotella sp. (assembly GCA_017474485.1). GTDB lineage: Bacteria > Bacteroidota > Bacteroidia > Bacteroidales > Bacteroidaceae > Prevotella. The sequence goes on along the minus strand of JAFVHO010000001.1, from coordinate 810 downwards.
AACACAAATAAATCAGTAAAAAGAAAGTAAAGAAAAAAATCCGTCAGGTTGTAACCATCTTCGATAACTTTTTGTTGACGTCGACAAAATGGTCGAAGTTGCCAGCGGTGCTGAACGCCAACCTGTTGAATACTCGTTAAATAATCATAGAAACATTTGGCTGTTTGAAATAAAGTTCGTACATTTGCAGCAGATAAATAAAGAATGTATCACTATGGCAACAATTACATTAAGCAATGCAGCCTATAATGACGCTAAACAATACGCAGAGACACAGAACCTCAGCGTAGATGAATTCATCGTATCTCTCATTAACAAGTTTGGTCTTTCAAAAGCAAAGAAGAAGAAATTTAACGTACAACCAATAGAGAAACTTGCGCCAGAAGTACAGGAGATATTAAACTTACCCATTAAAGGCACGATTGACCCTGAACTCTTCCCAATGCCATAACGCCTTGTATTCAAAGATGCCAGACTTTGAGGACATGCTTCAATTTGAATCTGCCTATGCTGCTGGATGTGATGTGATCATTACAAGGAATAAGAAGCATTTCCCAAAAGATGCCATTCAAGTGTTAGAACCAGAAGAGTTCTTTGATTGCTATTGGGCTGGTTAAATGTTTGGTGGTTTCGTAAAAAAGCCGTAACTTTGCAGCGCTTATGAAGAAAGCGGTGAAACGATACTGGAATTGGGGGCTGTCGGTGCTGGTGGGCATCGGCATGTTCTTGTTCTGGTATGTGTGGTATCCGCATGCGCTGTCGTATCAGGAGCAGTATCAGCTGTTCCTTTGGACTGGGGATTACTTCGTG
>JAFVHO010000058.1 GCA_017474485.1 Prevotella sp. | reverse complement strand
GCAGAAGAGAACAGGGTTGATAGTCTCGTTCGAGAAATAGATCAGGCCTATCCGTCTTTGAATTCCTGTGCATTTACCCATATCGCGATGTTTGTACAGACATCAACAAAGAACCCATTGATGATGCATGAATTTAACAAGTTGTCTGAAGTCGTTGCTATGTTCAATATAGACGCTCCTGTACTATGGGGACTTGGGGAAGATGATTCAATCGGAGAAGATATTTTTATAACAATCATACTAAGTAAGGAAGGAGAACGATGAAAGACGTAAAGATGAAACAACTCATGGATTTGGCAGAGAAGTTGGATGATTATGTGTCAAATCAACCATATCAAATCAATGTGCTTGCTGAGACACATATGTGTGACTATGTACATACAAGGATTATAACAGGTTTTCTCAAGTACCCTCCAATACTGCATTCGTTTCTAAGACAATTGCCAGGTTGGGAGTTTAATATAGACAAGCCAGATATATCTTTTCCTCACAACCACTATGACATTTTGATAATGGAACCAAAGAAATACGCTGTGGCTATCGTCAATAATGTATTTGGCTCAGTTCCCGACTACGAGACTATTGTCACCAATCTGAATAAAGACATAGACAATTGGGCTCCTGAAGGTAGTATATGGCTGGCGATACTTAACAAAGACGACACGAAAAGCTGTGCTACCGAGAATTCTAAAGATTTGCATACAATGAACTGGAGCTATAGGAAAGAATATTTATCATGGCTTCGAAGTCTGAAAGTGGGTGATATAGAAACGCCTCTCAATAGTGCTATAACGCAATATATCAATTATCTGGAGGTAGAAATGGGACTTAACGAGCAGACTCTCAAACAACAAATGGCATCTTTTGTCCTAAATGTTTTAGGTTATAATCCTTATGACAAGGTGAGCGAAACATACAATCTGTTGGATAAGGCATATTGTCTACTATCAGTAATTCCCATTGCTCAAAAAATCATGAAAGATGCTATAAAGCGTTCTTTCTATGATAATCAGAATCAGATTCTTTCGAGGAAATTTCCTAATATAGGGGTTCATCAGGAAGATGGTGCTGAATGGAGATACTATCGTATAAGGATGAGAGGTTGGCCAACGTATATCTATATGCAATGGGAATACTTCACATGGGAAAGCCTTTTGAGGAAATGCAAACTATCACTTGCTTTAAAGATTTGTCAAAACGATACCGGCCTTTGGAGTCATTTGGCAGAGTGCGGTTGCGCTACATTGTTTGATAATGGCAGTCTTGAGCATACTGAATTCTTGACTGAAGCATATTGTGATATGAAAGAAGACGAGCGAGAGACTATCCTCGCTCGATTCTATGAAACATTTCATCCTGTCATTGCTGCAATAAATGAAACATTATAGGCGAGGGTGAGCAATCTGAATAAGAATAATATCTGATTTTGTGTTCATATTCAAAATATATAGTAAAATTAGCCAGCATCCGACATTGATTAAATAGTATGTTGCTATATATTAATAGTTTACGATTCCGATATATAATGACTTACCGACATTATACTGACATAAAACAGACATAAAACAGACATAAAACTGACATGCCACCGACATAATTGTTATTCTTTGCAATAAGTAGCTGATGTGATGCGAGCATTAAGGGAAGTGAATTGGAGGATGGTGGATAGCAATCTTTTGGATAAGGCTGTTTGTTGAATTCTCTAGAGAATTCAACGACGAGATTAGTCCTTATAATTGCGGAGAGTAGGGTTATTACTCAAATTCTCTAGAGAATTCAACAGCTATAATAAGCTTAAAAATACGCAAGAGCCAAGTGTCAGACCTGCGAGGCCCCTTATCGAAGATTATAAAGCCATAATATGATGATTGAATGACTGTTTTATGCCAACTTGATGTCGGTTTTATGTCAGTATTATGTTAGTATTTTAGAACAATGTCAGAATATATATTATTGAAAATTAGAAATTTATTGAAATTGCTATGTCGGATGTCAGTAAATTATGAAATTTTCTATTATGTATATCAAAAATATGTTTATGCAAACTGGTATTTCAGAAGAGAATATGTGAGATGAGGGATTTTTCTGGAGTTTTTTCGCGTTATTCTCAATATTTATTCGTAAATTTGCCACATCAATCTAAATGAAGAATGAAAATTGCGATAATACAAATAGCGGAAGAGGGTAAGCATATCGCCCGCTTGCTACTGAGTCAGGTGTTTGCCCAGAAAAATGAGGGCGAGATAATCAGTCGTACGAATGTAAGTAAGCGCTGGAAGGATTTCGATGCATTTGTGTTCATCGGAGCGATGGGGATTTGTGTGCGGACGATAGCACCTTATATCAAGGATAAGCATGAGGATCCCGCTGTGGTGTGTGTCGACAGCATGGGACTGAACGCCATCTCTGTACTCTCAGGTCATATCGGGGGTGCAAACGACCTAGCCCGTGAGGTGGCTGCTACGATTGGAGCTCGTGAGGTCATTACCACCCAGAGCGACAATGCAGGACTGTGGGCACTCGACACCTTTGCTGAACGATTCAACTGGGCCATCGCCAGCGACGACGACATGAACGAATGCATCTTTGCTTTCGTCAATCGCCAACCTACCGCCCTGCTGATGGAAATATGCGATGAGGGTACTGACTATCTTGAGAAGACGCTACCCCCGCATGTCACCATTGTCAAGAGTCTTGGAGAGGTTGACCCCAAGAAGTTTAGTCTCGTCATCATCGTATCGCCCTACAACCTCTGTGCACCCTACGGCATGCTTGAACTTCATTTCGTACCGATGATAGCTGCTTTAGGTTTTGGACTCGCCAGTCATCCGGATGACTATGAGGATATCTACGACCAGATAGACGAGGCCATGAGCCAGATAGGTGTATTGCCTTGCTACAAGCGCTATTGCACCATCGATGTGAAGGAGGATGAGGAATTCTGTGCCATGCTCGTCGATGATTTGGGCGAAGAACTTGTTTTCTATACGGCTGAGCAATTGGCCAAGGTCGAAGTGCCAAATCCCAGTGCTACAGTTCAAAAGCATGTAGGCACGCCAAGCGTTTGTGAAGCTGCTGCTATTCTTGGTTCAAATCATGGTAAGCTGATAGTCCCTAAAATAAAAGGTAAGAACTGGACGGCAGCCCTTGCCATCGACTATAAGTATCTTCGTGAGCAACAAGGACACATCGAAATAGTCGGTGCAGGTCCTGGCGACCCTGACTTGGTTTCTGTCCGAGGACGTAAGATGCTGGAACGGGCCGACCTGATTCTCTATGCTGGTTCGCTGGTGCCTAAGGCCCTGACGGAGTGTCACAAGCCTGGCGCTGTCGTTCGTTCGTCAGCCGATATGAATCTTGAGGAACAATGCGAACTGATGAAACAGTTTTATGACGAGGGGAAGTTCATCGTTCGTCTGCATACTGGCGACCCCTGTATCTTTGGTGCCATTCAGGAACAGATGGCTTTCTTCGATGCCAACCACATGTTGTATCACATCACCCCTGGCATTTCGTCGTTCCTCGCTGCCGCTGCCGAACTCCGTAGCCAGTTTACTATTCCTGAGCGCACACAGACCATCATCCTGACGCGTGGCGAAGGTCGGACACCGATGCCAAAGAAAGAACAACTGCATCTGTTGGCTCGTAGCCAGAGCACGATGTGCATCTTCCTCAGCGCGGCTATCGTCGATGACGTACAGCGCGAACTGCTTCAGGAATATCCTGAGGATACACCTGTTGCTGCCTGCTACCATCTGACGTGGCCCGACCAGAAAATCTACCGTGGTCAACTGAAAGACCTTGCGAAGATAGTTCACGACAATCATCTGACACTGACCACCATGCTTGTGGTGGGCGAGGCTATTGATAATCGTCAGGGACTCTCAGAGCTCTATAACAAGCACTTCACTCACCTGTTCAGAATAGGAGAAGCATGATTCTGGTATTCGGAGGAACAACAGAGGGTCGCAAGGCTGTGGGAGTGTTGGAAGAGGCTGGCAACACCTACTGTTACAGCACCAAGACGGGTGAGCAGGACATCACTCTGCATCATGGCATCCGTTTGGATGGAGCGATGGATGCTGAGGCGATGCGAATGTGCTGTCGTCAGCACGAAATCCGTCTGATGGTGGATGCTGCCCATCCGTTTGCAACGCAGCTGCACCAGACTATAACCGAGGTGGCGTCTGATATGCAGATTCCTGTCATTCGTTACGAACGCATCTATCCCCCTCGTGATCCAAGTATCACGTGGATTGACGACTATTCACAGGTGCCCACCGATATCCATTCCCTTTTGGCAACGACGGGTGTGCAGAGCATCAATAAGCTGAAATACTTGGAGACAAAAGGTATCAAGGTTATCTATCGGATATTGAATCGTGAGAGCAGCATTAAGTTGGCGCATCAGCAAGGGGCAAACGACGAACAGCTGTGCTTCTATCCGCAGATGGTAGAGGCAGAGGCCATGCTGATGAAAGAGAGTGGCGAATCAGGTGGCTTTTCTGAGAAAGTAGAGGAGGCAAAGACACAAGGCATACGGATTATTGCACTGAAACGTCCAGAAAGTACACAAAAGGAACCGTCCCTTTTTCTATGTAATGGCCCATTCGGCTTACGTAGAGCCATTGAGAAGCTGTTGCCGGAGTTTTATCCATTGCATAGCGGACTGACCACTGGAACTTGTGCCACAGCAGCGTCAGTGGCGGCAACCCTTCAATTGCTAAAACATGAGACACCCAATGAGGTTCCTGTATTGTTGCCGAATGGTGAAACGATACAAGTTCCCGTCGGTTATGGCGATGGCTATGCCTACTGCATCAAGGAGGCTGGCGACGACCCGGACGTGACGAATGGTATCGAAATCCGCGCCAAGGTTTCAGCAGCGGACTTACACGGAAAAACACAGAATATCTACGAAAGTCCGCTGTCGTCCGCCGCTGTAAAAATTGAGGGTGGCGAAGGGGTAGGGTGCTTCACGCTTCCAGGTTTCGACTATCCTCCTGGCGAAGCTGCCATCAACAAAGCACCGCGTCAGATGATAGAACAGAACCTCCAGTCTATTCTCTCACCTCTCACCTCTCACCTCTTACCTCTCACAGTCACTATCTCTGTTCCTGACGGTGAGGAAATAGCAAAGCGGACTTTCAACCCTCGCCTCGGTATCGAGGGCGGTATTTCGATTATTGGTGTGAGTGGTATCGTAAAACCGTTCAGCGAGGAGGCTTTTATCGACAGTATCCGTAAGTGCATGACGGTGGCGAAAGCCAGCGGTTCGGAACGCGTAGTGATTAATAGTGGTGGCAAGAGCGAGCGCTTCGTGAAGGCACTCTATCCAGACCTTCCCCAACAGGCATATGTGGAATATGGAAACTATATCGGTGAGACAATGAAGATAGCTGACGAACTTGACATCAAGAACGTTACTCTTGGTGTAATGTTGGGCAAGGCAGTAAAACTGGCTGCTGGTCATCTAGACACCCATAGCCGTAAGGCCACGATGGATAAAGAGTTTATTCAGCAGATGCTTGATGAAGCTGACTGTATGACAGATATCAGCGACATGACGCTTGCCCGCGAACTATGGACAATGATTCCACAGGATAAGATAGATGATTTCTGCCACGTCGTCTTGCAGTATTGTATGAATCACTGTCAGCCGTTATTGCCTCATGGACAACTGACTATTCTTCTGATTGACGACGACGGAACAATACACTCGCAATGACGGGTGCACCTACAAGGGCTGTGACACTATTTACAGGAAGCGCACCCTCGAAGCCAGGCATACGTGCAATCAGGTTGCAGACCAATGCTAAGACGGCACCGCAGAGTGCTGTGGCTGGCATGAGTACACGGTGGTCGCTGGTGCGGAAGATGGCACGTGCCAAGTGTGGAACAGCCAGACCTATGAACATGATAGGTCCGCAATAGGCCGTGACGATAGCCACCAGCACGCCCGATGAGATAATCACTAAAATGCGGGCTTGTTTGACGTTAAGACCCAGGTTTGCTGCATAGCGATCGCCTAATAGCAGGATATTCATTGGTTTCACCAGCAGACAAGCCAACGGCAGCAGGATACACATCAGTACCACAAAGAGAATCATCTCGTCGCCAGATACGCGAGAGAACGAGCCGAGCCCCCATACTACAAACGCTTTCACGTCCTCTTCGGGACTGAGGAATTTCAGCACACCGATAATCGCATTGGCCAGATAGCCAATCATCACACCTATAATTAATAAGGTAACGTTGCCCTTCACCTTTTGTGATATCCATACAATCAGCAGCATCACTGCCAAGGCGCCGATGATGGCTGCCACACTCATAGCCGCATCGCCCAGATAGCCGAGGCGACTCAGTGCCACACCACCTATTCTGCCAGACAGTAACACCACAAAGGCCACACCCAGAGCCGAACCATTCGATATACCCAGCACCGAAGGACCTGCCAACGGATTGCGGAAGACGGTCTGCATTTGAAGACCGCTGACAGCCAATCCAGCCCCAGCCATAATAGCCGTCAGAGCCTGAGGCAGACGCGATTTCCATATAATGTTTTGCCATATCTCCGACTCTGATGTATCGCCAAACAAGATGCGGCAGATGCTTTTCAAAGGTATGTCAACAGAGCCAATAAGCAGATTGACAATAGCCAGAACTGCTATCGCCGCAATCAGAATGAATATGATTGGCAGTGTCCGTCTCATTTTACTTCAGCAGGAAATAGAATGTAGGCTTGTAATCCTTCTCTACCAGCTCAGGGTGGAAGATGGCTACGAAGTCCTTCAGCAATAGGTCTGGCTGAACAGGCGAAATCTCGTAATATGGCGTCTGTTTCATGTTACAGTAGATGACTTTCTTCTCCTTGTATGCCTTGAATAACTCGTTGCGGGGCTCGGAGGCTTTCAGCGCCTCGTATGAGAATTCGCCTGGATAGCTGTTCAGGATGCGCCAGTAGTCTGCATTGGCAGCCAGCGAATACATCTTTTCAAACTCTAAGTCTTCGCCACCTGTTTCTTCATCGTTGATGACATACTCTGCACCAGCATCGCGGAAAATCTGTGCCAGATAGTTTTTGCCGCCCACAGCATGCCAGTTGCCATAGTGCATCTCACCACTGAGTACTGTCGGCTTTTGTCCGTTGGCAGTTAGCTGTTGGCATTTATCTTTCAGTTCGTTGTATCGGCTCTCAATACCGGCAAATACGTCGTTGGCTTCTTTCTCCTTGCCAATAAACATGCCCACAAACTTGATCCACTCTGCCTGTCCTAAAGGATTGAGCTCTTTGTAGCCAAGATGAGGTACCAGCGTGATACCTGTTTCCTTAATGGCATCATAACCACCTCGTTTTGAAGGCGAGATAAAAATGACATCGGGATTGGCAGCCAACACCATCTCCGTATCGAAATTACCTTCCATGCCAATCTTTACAATACGTCCATCCTTGACGCGCTGCAGAATATCTTTGTTAAACAGATTCTTGGTTCCTGTCAGTCCCTTCACTACATCATTCGAATTGAGAATTGTAAAGTTCGATAACTGAAGGGCTGTCATACAGATGGTATTCTTAATAGGTATGCGTACCTTGGTATACCTATTGGGTACATCAATATCGGCAGTGACCAGTGCGAAATGATAGTCCTTACCTACGTCTACCAGTCGCACGCCATTGCTATCTCTTACCTGATAACCTGTTGCATACTTAGGACTCATCACAGAATCCGTATCTGCCTGTCCTTCCGTAGCTGTTTGACTCTTGTTGCTGCACGAATTACCGAGGCATAAGCATAAGCCTATCAAACAATATACAATTATCTTTTTCATCTTGTATAATTTCGTTGACATTTGGTGCAAAGGTAGTAAAAATCGAGAGAAATGCAAAACAAATCGTATTTTTTTTATCGCTCACCCCAAATTGCCAAAGACAAAAAGCAAAGGCTGCCATTACAGCACCCCTGTTAGAGAAATGTAGTATTTTTGCTTCGAAAATACATATTTTCTAGAGAATCGTAAAATATTGGCGAAAAAATTGAGAAAATCATTCAATTTTTAATTGAAATTCATCGAAAATCAGTATAATGTTCTATAGAAATTCCAAAACCAAGTGACATATGACATAAATTGAAGATATATTATTATATTTCAAAATGTTACAAAATTACTTAGTGACATAAAAGTGACATAATAGTGACATAGAAGTGACATAAAATCGACATAATAGTGGAATCATTTCATATTATAAGCAAGTAATAGGTGCATAGTAAGCTAGCAGATAGAAAGATATTGAGTAGCAACTTGAAAGTCTATGAGTTGTTGTTCAATTCTCTAGAGAATTCAAGCATTAGTAGGCCTCTAACGATTGAGGAGATTAGTGCATTCGGTTCAATTCTCTAGAGAATTCAAGCATTAGTAGGCCTCTAACGATTGAGGAGATTAGTGCATTCGGTTCAATTCTCTAGAGAATTCAACAACAAGGCATAATCTCAGACAGTGGAAGTACTAATGACGCGATGAGCTGGTATACTAGTCGACAGTTAGCCATCCATAAGAGAGGTGAGAGTGGCGATAAATACAAGAAAATGCTATATTTATGTCACTACTATGTCACTATTATGTCACTATTATGTCACTAAGTGTCTTGCAAATAACCTCATAATCATCTGATATTCAAATAATAACAAATATGTTATGTCACTATGTCACTAAAAATGAAGAAATGAAGATAATTATATTGAAATTGTAGTGTACATGGATGTCTAATGTCTGATGTTGTTCGCCCAAAGGCACCTACTGGCTCCACTTTGCCGTCAGGCCATTTGGCAATCGTCGCAAGATAAATATGATAAAGGGTTGAGTTCACGTACTAATCAAGAACGAGGGTGTGCCTAAATTGACACACCCTCATTTGTAGTTATTGTAATTACTCGTCTGCCGTGAGGTCTTCTATCTGGTCGATGATTTCCTGATACTGGCGCTGGGTCTTGAAGTGGAGAGAGAATCCCCAGATGGCTCCAAATGTGCCACCAATACATCCAGCCCAGAAGAGGCCGTTGAAAAAGGCGTTAGGATGAAGCAGATAGGACTCGTACATAAACCAGCCCAGAAAGACGATGGCGAGGGGAATGCCGAGGAAGAGCCAGTTGGCATCGAACTTCTTGGCGTTGGCCATACGGCGACGGACATCCACGAGGTTGTTGGTCATCATGTTTGAATCGCTCAGTTTCCTGCTGTTATAGAAGGTGCCTCCAAAGCTAACCAGCATGACCACGCAGGTAAAGATCCAGAAAGGAATGGAGAAACCGTTTAACCTTACGAATGCCCAGTAGCTATAGGGAATCATCAATAGGCAGAGGGCCATGATGAAATAGTATCTGCGGCTGATATTGCCAGCGGTCTTTTTCATTGAGTGGCGGATGAGTCGGTCGTTGACTATCTCCTGCTGGTTCAGTTTGTTCTTGAGCATGGTCATCTGCTGACGCATATTCTCAAAATCGAAATCATTGTTGTTCATAACGTCTAATGTTTAATGTTTAATCTTTAATGTTCTTTAGCTGTTCACGGATTCTGAACAGGCGGACGCTGACGTTTTTTGCGGTGATACCGACAATCTGTCCGATTTCCTCATAGCTGAGGTTCTCGAGCCAGAGCAGGACAATCGCACGGTCGAAGGGTTGCAACTTGGAGATGCGCTTGTGGAGCATGTCCACTTGCTTGGTGTCCTCGTCGCGGTCTTCAAAGAGGTTGATGTCCATGGTCAGTCGGACTTCGGATGAGCGTCGCTTCTTTTTTCTGTCAATAGAGATACAGGTGTTGAGGGCGACGCGATAGATCCACGTCTTGATGTCACTACGATGCTCGAAGCTCTCGAAGCCTTTCCAAAGATTGACTAGTACCTCCTGGAACAGGTCGTTCACTTCATCGGCATCCTGTGAGAACATGTAGCACACGGTGTAGATGGTGCTTTTGTGTTCTGCGACGGTTTGCGCAAATTGTCGTTCTAATGTTGTCATTGTCTCGTCTGTTTTTAAATCTTTTTGCCCATTAGACGCAACAAAGTTCTGAAAAACTACACGATATTTGAAAAAATTTTTATGTCAGTAATAAACCTATGGTTACACAGAGGCCATAGACGAAGATGTTACGGGCTGTTTCGCCCAGACATTCATTGAGTTGGCGCCCCTCGTGGATACGACGCAGCTTAAGCCACGTAAAAACGTGGAGCGTCAGATATAGGAAGGGGAGCACGAATGCCAGAACGTGACCTTCAGCCCAGAAAAGAAGACCTGCAAGAACAGCTATGATACCGATGGCAAGGTAGAGCCACTCAGAAGCTGTAGCACCGATTTTGACCACCAATGTCTGTTTACCATCACGACGGTCAACATCGCGATCTCGGTAGTTGTTGACGATAAGCAGAGCATCGATGACAAGTCCACAGGCCAACGAAGCCACAATAACGGTTAGCGGGCAGGTGTGGAGCTGGACATAATAGGTGCAGCAGACGGGTACGATGCCAAAGAAGACAAGTACTAACACGTCGCCCATGCCGATATAGGACAGATGGGTGGTGTAGAGGAAGCAGAAGACGACGCAAAGAATGCCGATGAGCACCATTTCAAGGCCTCCATAGAAGATAAGGGGCAGGCCTACGAGACAGGCCAAACAGGTCGTGAAGGCTATGGCATGCTTCATGGCATCGATGCTGACCCAGCCTTGTGTACAGGCACGCAGTGGTCCTAGACGGGTGGCAGGGTCGTCGTTGCCACGGGCATAGTCGAAGAAGTCGTTGACAAAGTTGGCGTCAATCTGCATGATAAAGGAAAAGAGCAGGCAGAGTAGGGCTGCTGTAGGACTGAAGGTGCCAAACTCCTGCGAATCGATATAGGCTAAAGCGACACCTATCATGACGGGAACAGCGGCTCCGGTAAGCGTCTTAGGACGGGCAGCAAGTACCCAGGCTTTAAGTGAGTTTTGTTTCATCGTCATAGAGCTTTTCGAAGATGGGACGCAGTTCGCTGGGATTGGCAATAAGCTGGCGCAATTCGGCTAACCAGCGTTCATTCTGTGAACCGCTTATCCAAAGATGTATATACCCTTTGGTAGAGTATTTCTCATCGAGATGTTGGAGCAAACGACTCCAATGACCTTCGCGATCGAGTTCGGCATAGTTGGCCAATCCAAACTGGATGGTACGACGGATGACGTTGGTGGGCTCCAGGTCGCGGTCGGCCTCAGCCACTATCTTGCCGTAGATGCTGCGTGGGGCACGTGAGGCTGAAGCACGGTGGTCTTCGACAGCCTCTTTCATCAAGCGTAGCTGATCAGGCGAGAACCAGCGCTTGAGTCGGGCATCGGCCAAAAGTATCTTACCACTGGTAATATGGTGAATGGCACGTGGCCCAGTAAGTCCCAAATCGTGGTAGGCGGCAATGGTATAAACCATATCGATGTCGGCACCTGTCTGTTGAGCCAGTAGCAAAGAACTACGGATGACGCGCGTGACGTGTTCCATGTTATGGGCGCGGTCGAACTGCTGATACTGAGGCAGTATCTGCGTCTCGATAAACTCGACGAGATCTAACGACGGATTTTTCATCTCATTACCTCATTTTCTCAATTTCACATTATCTTAATTATAGAAGTTCCACGATATGCCCATGTGCATGATGCGACCGTTGGTGGGATAGTGGGGCGTCAGGAAGTAGTTCTTGTCGCCTGAACCGCCGTTGACGTGACTGTAAGCAATGAAGAAACGTGCACGTTTCAGGTGCATGTTGGCATAGACGTCGACCCAAGGATAGCCACCGATTTCCACACGGCTGGCTGCGTTCTGCTGGACAGCAAACTGGTTGAGCTGGGGTACGTAGTCAGGAGCAAAGTATTTGGTGAAGTAGGTGACACAACCACCCAATTCGACACTCAGCACGCGTGCAATCTTGAACTTGAGGAACAGGTTCGACCAGATGTTGAAGTCGGGTAGGGGCAGTACTTCGGAATTGCTGGAATTCTGATAGGTGACGATGTTCTCCCAATTAATGATACCCCACTGGAAATTCTGGCGCACCTGAGCCGTAAGAACATTGATATTGCCTACCGACTGATAGACATTGGCGGTCAGTTGTTGGCGGTTTGTTCCGTCTGAACCACCAAGACCATAGCTCATGCCGAAGTATGTATAGTTTTGTATCTCGTCAATAGCCACGCGCAATTGCGTGTTAGTCTTCTGATAGCTGAAAAGTCCTTCGATATGAGTTCGTGTCTCACTGTTCAACGACTGGTCCCACCAGAAATGCTTGGAGTGATACTGATTCTGGAAGAAGCGTGGTTTGGTGCGACGGAAGAAGGCTTTGGCTGCCAACTGCACGGTATCACCGAAGAGCGCAAAGTTGACATCGGTGTTGAAGTCTACAGCCAATGAGCCGGCATCGAGACCAGTCACACCAAGTTCGCCAGCCAGATTGAAGTGCAGGGTCCTGCCCTGTGTCTTGGCCAACTGGGCACCGATATTGGTACAGTGACCCGTCCAGCTGTTGAGTACGTAGCGATTGCTGCCGTCAGTCAACAATTCAGGCATCTGATACTTACGGTACTCGTACGAGGCAAAGAGCTTCAAGCCTGCCTTGACATATTTGTTGAAACCTTCAAGCAGGGCGATGCCAATGGTGTTTTTCACCGACGAGTACTTATACTGGTCGTAGATGGAATCGCCAGCATAGGTATTATCATACGTACCATTATAATAGGTATTGGCATAATAGTCCTTGGGGGTGATGTATGCCTGATAGATACGGTCGTAACCGTTGATGTCGAGGGTATGGATAATACTGGTTACAGGCACGTACTCCTTCTTCATTGTGGCATCGATGGAGTCCTGAATGGCCTGTGCACGGTTCAGACTGTCCAGCATGGCTTGTGACTCCACAGAGATACGTGTGGTGTCCACTACCTCTGCAGGTTTCTCGGCAACAGGTTCATCGCCCATAATCTTTGCATCCTTAGGACGTCCCATGGGCTTTTCTTCAGATACTTTTTCGGAAGGTTTACGTCCACGGGGCTGGTCCTTCTCCTTATCAGCATTTTTCTCGTCTTTCTTGTTCTTCTGGGCTGACATCTGGGCAAATTTACGGGCCTCAATCTCTTCGTCAGTCATCTTTACCTTACGATAGAAACCAATGTTATAACGGTGCGTGAAGAACAGGTGTCTGGAGTCATTACGATTCCAGTTACGCGTGAGTACGGTGGGTATTTCCTCCTCAGAGAACTGTACAGTCTCTTGCTCAGGGTGCTTGATGAGGTTGTCGTTCAGAATACCACCATTCTCAGTGTTCTTTCGGTGATAGAACGATGCCAGCAGGTGCATTTGATAGCGGTCGCCCCGATAGGAACCGAAGAGCGATGCACGGAAGTTGGCGTTGTTCTGCGACTGATAGTAGCCGTTGCCATAGTGATAGTCGAGGTCGAAACCAAAGCCTAATCGTTTGTTGGCATTGACGGCAAACTTGGCGTCGATATGGTCTTCACCATGCTGTTTGTCACCGCAGTTGTCATAGGAGATATGGGTGTAAGGCGACAGCGTGTTGGTGAACAGAAACTCATCGGGCAACTTGGTGGTATAGTCGTATGGCTGGGTAAAGAAGAACTCATCGGTCTGTCGTCTGTCGATAAAGATACGGCTTAGACGGGGCGAATAGTTATTACCCGTGGTATTGTATTCGCCATAAAGACCAGTATTGTAGATGGAGTTCTGATAAAGATGTGGCATGGTGTCGAGCTCGGCAGGACGGATGTCACCAAAACGACGGTCAACGGTCCATACCCATACCCCCTTGGGAACTTCTTTCTCACCCTTCACAGAGTCACGCTTGTTGGGATTGAAGTTCTGATTGCCATATTCGTCAAACTGATTGATGTTGCCGTCAGCATCCATCTCATTATACACTTGAGCCTGCACACCGCAAGGTATGCAGACCATGAGTATCAAGAGGAATGAGGAAAGGACGGTCTTGTTCATATTTTCATCAGTCTCAGCGTCACTTCAATGAATTTGAACACCATGGAACCAAGGATGATATAGGTGCCCAAATCATGGTTGTGCAGATAGTACACCAACATACCCGTTGCTGCTCCAACGACAAAAATGAGGTTGAGCCAGTTGCGCAGTGAACGGATGCTCATTTCAATAACGACTCGAATTTGTTAAACAGATAGTCCTTACGATCAATGGTCTTACGACGGAACTTACCAGACATGGGCATCAGCTTGGTATTCTTCTTATTCACCGCCTCTTTGTCGGTAATCCACTCTTCGGCAGTCATGCGCTGTGGGCTACGCTCCTCTTCATAGAGATAACGGATGCGCATCATCTCTATATCGACAGAGCCATCGTTACACTGGGCACGGAGTGCATAGAAGAAACGGGTGCGATCAAGCGAGAGAGCGGTGTTCTTGAAAACAAGCCACTCTTGGTAGATGCCTACAATCTCGTGTTTCTGGGCATCAGATGTAGAAATCTTCGAATCAATTTGATAGGAAGTCTTGGTCAGACGCTCCATGTACTTCAGCATGATGTCATAAATCTGAGAGGCTGTCTTGCCAGGAGCCTCAATATGTTTGCTGAACACGACCAGTCCATTGACTTCAGGCACAGCACCCTTCAGGTATTTGGGGTCTACCTTCGTCTTGGCCTTTACTTCCTCTTTTACTTCTTCATCTTCATTGAATTCCCAGACGTTGTCCTGTGCCCACAGTGTGAGGGGCATCAGCGCCAACATGGTAAAGAATAACTTTTTCATCATTTGTATGTGTCTTTTTTGTTTATTTCTGTTCAAAATATGGTGCAAAAGTACTAATTATAATTGATTTTCGTGCACGTGCGTATGAAATGTGGGCTGTTTTTTTGATTTTTTAATTTTATTTCAGCTCCAACTCCTTTTGCAGTCGGATGATTTCATCACGATATTGGGCTGCCTGTAGGAAGTCAAGCTTCTTGGCAGCCTCCTTCATCAATCGGGTGGTTTGGGCAATGCTCTTCTCCAACTGCTGGCGGGTCATGCGTTCGATGATAGGATCGGCAGCATAGGCAGCCTCGGAAGGACCAATATAGACGGTGGAAGCAGTGGTTCCTGTACTGATAGCCGACTCGTCGTATTGGTGCAGGTCGCTCTGTTTCAGCGACTTCTGAATCTGTGTAGGCGTAATGCCATGCTCCTCGTTGTACTTCAACTGTTTGGTACGACGGCGTAGTGTTTCGTCAATAGTCAACTGCATGGAGGCTGTGATGTTGTCTGCATACATGATGACCTTACCGTTGACATTACGTGCTGCACGACCAGCAGTCTGGGTCAGACTGCGGTGGGAACGGAGGAAACCCTCCTTGTCGGCATCCATGATGGCTACCAGCGATACTTCGGGTAGGTCGAGTCCCTCACGTAGCAGATTGACACCAACCAGAACGTCAAATGTGCCATTGCGTAGGTTTTCCAGGATCTTGACGCGTTCCAATGTCGTTACCTCGCTGTGAATATAGGTTGTCTGTATGCCGTGGTTCAACAGGTATTCGCTTAATTCCTCAGCCATGCGCTTGGTCAGGGTGGTAATCAGCACGCGTTCCTTGCGGTCAATGCGCTGGTGTATTTCCTCCAGCAGGTCGTCAATCTGATTCTCAGTGGGACGTACTTCAATCTCTGGGTCCAACAAGCCGGTAGGACGTATCACTTGCTCTACAACAACACCTTCTGCCTCGTTAAGCTCATAGTCAGCAGGCGTTGCAGAGACATAGATGACCTGATGGGTCATCGCTTTAAACTCATCAAATGTCAGTGGACGGTTATCGAAGGCGGCAGGTAATCGGAAACCGTATTCCACCAGGTTGGTCTTGCGGGCACGGTCACCTCCCCACATGGCGCCTATTTGAGGAACGGAGACATGGCTCTCGTCAATGACCATCAGATAGTCGTCTGGGAAGAAATCAAGCAGACAGTAGGGACGTTCACCAGCCTGGCGACCATCGAAGTAGCGGGAGTAGTTCTCGATGCCTGAACAATGGCCCAATTCCTTGATCATCTCCATATCGTACTCTACGCGTTCCTTGATACGTTGTGCCTTGATACCATCACCCAACTCCTCGAAGAAGGCTACCTGTTTCACTAAATCGTCCTGGATATGGCGGATGGCGAGGTTGGTCTGCTCCTGTGTGGTCATAAAGAGGTTGGCCGGATAGAGCTTATAAGCCTCGAATCTGGCCAAACGTTGCATGGTGACAGCATCCAGTTCCTCAATGGCATCTATTTCGTCGTCCCAGAATGTGATCCGCAGAATGACCTCGCTATAGGCCATAGCCACATCAACGGTATCCCCCTTGACACGGAAGCAGCCACGTTTCAGTTCAATGTCGTTTCGGACGTATAGCGCGGCTACTAATTTTCTTAACAATGCATTTCGGTCAAGAATCTGTCCACAATGAATCTCTATGATATTTTCGTTGAGCGCCACTGGACTTCCCATACCGTAAATACATGAAACTGAAGATACAACGACAACGTCTTTTCTACCTGACATTAAACTACTTACCGCACGTAGTCTAAGACGGTCTATCTCTTCGTTAATAGCCAAGTCCTTCTCAATATACGTGTCAGTAGTGGGCAGGTAGGCTTCTGGCTGGTAGTAGTCGTAATAACTGACATAATACTCTACGGCATTGTCTGGAAAGAAGCCTCGCATCTCCTCATACAATTGTGCAGCCAGTGTCTTGTTATGCGACAGGATGAGGGTGGGCTTGTTGACGTTAGCGATGACGTTGGCCACCGTGAATGTCTTACCGGAACCAGTCACGCCCAACAAGACCTGTGCCTTGTCACCTCGTAACAGTCCGTCGGTGAGTTGTTGGATGGCTTCCGGTTGGTCACCCGTTGGCTTGTATTTTGATGTCAATTCGAAGTTCATAATGTGCAAAGGTATGTATTTTCATCGTAAAAAACGTTATCTTAGGGCAGAAATTGCTAAAAAAGGTTCTTTTTCCTTTGCTTTTCCATATAAAATTAGTAATTTTGCACGTCAAAAATAAAAAGATGATGAAAATACACGCTATTATAGCCCTCTGTTGTGCTGCTCTGCTGACGAGTTGTGCCTCAGAATTCAACAGGGTTTACAAGATGCAGGATAATGCCTATAAGTACGAATATGCCAAGGAGTGCTTTGCAATGGGCAAGTTCCAGCAGGCAGCTGTACTCTTGTCAGAACAGGTCATGCTGCAGAAAGGACGTCAGAATGCGCAGGAGAGTTTGTATCTTTTGGCCATGTCGGAGTATAAGAACAGGGATTACGAGGCTGCCAGTGCTACTTTTAAGAAATATTTCCAGAGCTATCCCAAGGGCGACTATGCCGAGCAGGCTTGCTATCATATCGGACAGGCACTTTATCAGAGTGTTCCTGAACCCCGTCTCGACCAAACCCCTACTATTGGTGCCATCAACGCCTATCAGAACTTCCTCGATTATTATCCTGACTCAGAGATGCGCGAGGAAGCCCAGCAGCGTCTGTTTATTTTGCAGGACAATCTGGTTCGCAAGGAATATCTCTCTGCCAAGCTGTATTACAACTTAGGCGGTTACTTCGGCAATATCAATGCCAATACCGAGTCGAACTATGAGGCCTGCATCATTACGGCGCAGAATGCCCTGAAGCAGTATCCTTATACCACGATGCGCGAAGATTTCTCCGTGCTTATCATGAAGAGTAAGTATTATCTGGCAGAAAACAGTTCGGAAGAGAAGAAGGTGGAGCGTTATCGTGATGCCGAGGACGAATGCTATGGCTTCATGAATGAATTCCCCGAGTCGAAGGATGTTAAGACCGCTGAAAAGTATATTGCTAAATGCAAGAAATACACCAGTTCAAGTAGTAATTAAACAAATAAATCGTAAATAGTCAAATTGTAAATTATAGTATGGATTACAAAAAGTCAAAAGCACCGGTTAATACCGTTACACGCAACATTATGGACCTCTGTGAGGACACCGGTAACATCTACGAGAGCGTAGCAATCATTTCAAAGCGTGCTAATCAGATTAGTTTGCAGATCAAGGACGACCTGAGCAAGAAGTTGGCAGAGTTCGCCTCTTACAACGACTCGCTGGAGGAAGTGTTCGAGAATCGTGAGCAGATTGAGATTTCACGCTACTATGAGAAGCTGCCAAAGCCCTCACTGCTGGCTACTCAGGAGTTTGTGGAGAATAAGATTTACTGGCGTGATCCGTCTCGTGACGCTCAGGCCGTAACAGCTATTGAGGAACGTTTATGATACAACGCAAGCAGTCCGTTTTTCTACTGCTGGCCGCTATCCTGGGGGTGTTTGTCATCGTGAACTATCCGATATGGCCACTCTTTGTGCAGTCATTGTTGGCCGCGTCACTTAGTATTTTCACGATATTCAAATATAAGCGTCGTCCGTTGCAAGCCCGTTTCAGTGTCATTGCAGCCATCATATTTCTGCTGTGGTATCCAGTTGTCATACTGGTCAACAAATATATGATGCCGTCAGGTTTGCAATTCGACATCATCAACGTTTGGGGTGCTTTGCCTGCTGTCAGTGCAATTCTTTGTATGCTGGCACGTAAGGGCATTATGGACGACGAACGGTTGGTGAGGGCAGCTGATAGAATCAGATGAATACACAGGAGATACAGATAAGCGATTACAACTACGAGTTGCCTGACGAACGCATCGCCAAGTTTCCCAAAGAACAGCGCGATCATTCAAAGCTACTCTTATATCGTCATGGTGAGGTAGGCGAGGATATGTTCTACAACCTGCCCAAATACCTGCCGAAGGGTGCTTTGATGGTGATGAACAATACGCGTGTCATTCAGGCTCGTCTGCATTTCCGTAAGACCAACGAGAAAGGAGAGAATACAGGCGCTCTGATAGAAATCTTCCTGTTAGAGCCCGCACAGCCTACCGACTATGAACAGATGTTCCAGACCACCGAACGGTGTGCCTGGCTCTGTCTGGTGGGTAATCTGAAGAAATGGAAGGATGGTGCCTTAATTCGAAAATTAGAAATTAGAAATGAGAAATTAGAAATTAAGGCTACGCGCAGAGGTGAACATGGCACAAGCCAATGGATTGATTTCGAGTGGGACAATGCTTCCATCAGTTTTGCTGAGATACTGGATGCGATGGGCGAATTGCCTATCCCTCCATATCTGAATCGCGAGACGCAGGAGAGCGACCTTACGACTTATCAGACGGTATATTCGAAAATCAAGGGAAGTGTGGCTGCACCTACAGCTGGACTCCATTTTACGGATGCTGTCTTAAACGAACTGGATGCCCAGGGTATCGAGCGTGAGGAACTGACGCTGCATGTCGGTGCCGGCACATTCCGTCCTGTCAAGAGTTCAACGATTGGCGAGCACGAGATGCATACGGAGTATATTGCCGTGCGCCGTCATACCATCGAACGTCTTATAGCCCATGAGGGTTGTGCTATTGCTGTTGGAACCACCAGTGTTCGTACCTTGGAGAGCCTGTATTATATGGGCCTTAAGGTCATGGACAACCCTGATGTCAAGGAAGAAGATTTGCATATCACGCAATGGTTACCGTATGGATGTAAGATGGATGATGTCAGAAGTGTTGAGGCATTGCAGGCCTTACTCGACTGGATGATACGTCACGAACTGACAGTGCTCCACTCTTCAACGCAGATTATCATTGCACCAGGTTACGATTACCACATTGTGAAGATGCTGATAACCAACTTCCACCAGCCGCAATCTACATTGCTGCTGCTGGTGAGTGCTTTCGTGAAAGGCGATTGGCATAAGATATATGATTATGCCTTGTCGCATGATTTCCGCTTCTTGAGTTATGGGGACTCGTCGCTGTTAATACCGTAAACAAGGTAAAAGGGTAAAAAAGTAAAATGTTATAGATATGAAACACGGATTCGTCAAAGTTGCTGCTGCGGTGCCAGCTGTCAAGGTGGCCGATGTCATGTACAATGTGCAGGAGATCGAGCGCCTGATTGCAATGGCTGACGCAGAACATGTTGAGGTCGTAGTATTCCCTGAATTGTCAATCACGGGTTACTCCTGTCAGGACTTGTATCGCGAGCGTCTGTTGCTCGACAAGGCTGAGGAAGGCCTGCTCCGACTGATTGATTTCACACGCAAGCTCGATATTATAGCAGTGGTGGGTATGCCTATCGAGGCAGGTTCATTGTTGCTCAACTGTGCAGTTGTGCTCCAACAAGGCAGTATATTGGCTGTGGTTCCAAAGACCTATCTGCCCAACTATGGCGAATTCTATGAGAAACGTTGGTTTGCCTCTGCACGTGACCTGAATCCTACCACCATCTATCTGGCTGGTTCGCCTGTCGAAATATCTGCTGAACCTGTTGTCATTCGTACGAGTGACGGCGTGGGGCTTGGTATCGAGATTTGCGAGGATGTCTGGGCACCTATTCCTCCCAGCAACAATCTGACGATGGCTGGTGCAGATATCGTTCTGAACCTGTCTGCTTCCGACGAACTGATTGGCAAGCATAAATACCTGCGCTCGCTGGTTGCTCAGCAGAGTGCCCGTACCATTTGTGGCTATGTGTATAGCTCATGTGGTTTTGGTGAATCTACGCAGGATGTCGTCTATGGTGGCAATGCCATGATTTTCGAGAATGGCATCATGCTGGTCGAAGGCGACCGTTTCTCGTTCCAGCCCCAGTTGCAGACAGCCCAGATTGACGTAGAACGCCTGCGCACGGAGCGTCGTGCCAACTCTACCTTCAAGACGGCTCAGCGTGATGGACATGCCCGAAAGGTGGAAGCCAAACTGCCTTTAGAGGAGCATCCCTTTCAGTTGGAACGTACCATTGATCCGCATCCTTTCATTCCTCATGACAATGATATGGCTGATACCTGCGAAGAAATACTGAACATCCAGACAGCAGGATTGGCCAAACGTTTGGTACATACCAATTGTCAGCATGTGGTGTTGGGTATCAGTGGTGGACTCGACTCTACACTGGCTCTTCTCGTGTGCGTGCGTACTTTTGATAAATTAGGCTACGACCGTAAGGGGATTGTAGGTGTTACCATGCCTGGATTTGGTACCTCTGATCGTACCCACGACAATGCGACCTCACTCATGCAGTCGTTGGGTATTTCGCAGATGGAAATCAGTATTGCCAAGGCTGTCAAGCAGCATTTCCAAGATATTGGTCATGATATCAACAACCATGATGTGACCTACGAGAATTCGCAGGCTCGTGAACGTACGCAGATCCTGATGGACTTGAGCAACAAGCTCTCAGCCCTTGTCGTTGGTACTGGTGACCTGTCTGAGTTGGCTTTAGGATGGGCTACTTATAATGGCGATCACATGTCGATGTACGGTCTGAATGCAGGCATTCCCAAGACCCTCATCCAGTATCTCATCCGTTATATTGCATCCCTGCCCAAATCTTCAGCTGAGCGCGATGTGCTGATAGATATTGTCAACACCCCCATCTCCCCAGAGTTGACTCCTGCTGATGCCAAGGGTAATATCCAGCAGAAGACGGAAGATCTTGTAGGTCCATACGAACTGCATGACTTCTTCCTCTACTATATGCTACGCTTTGGCTTCAGTCCCGCCAAGATCATGCTGATGGCTGAAAAGGCTTTTGCCGACAATTACGACAGGGAAACGATCAAGAAGTGGCTGACGACTTTCTGTCGACGCTTCTTTGCCCAACAGTTCAAACGTTCTTGTCTGCCTGATGGACCTAAGGTGGGTAGCATCTCACTGTCGCCCCGTGGTGACTGGCGCATGCCCAGTGATGCCTCCAGTGCCTTGTGGCTGCATGAGTGCGAAGAACTTTGATATTGAGAAAATGAGAGAATGAGAAATTGAGGTATTGAGAATTAATAATTTACAAGATATACAATTATGAAGAAACTTCTTTTAGGTGATGAGGCCATTGCTCAGGGTGCACTCGATGCAGGTCTGAGTGGTGTGTATGCCTATCCAGGCACGCCCTCTACAGAGATTACGGAGTATATTCAGCAGTCGCCCTTAGCCAAGGAGCGTGGCGTACATAGTCGCTGGAGTACCAACGAGAAGACGGCTATGGAGGCCGCTTTGGGTATGTCATACATGGGTAAGCGTGCCTTGGTGTGCATGAAGCATGTGGGCCTGAATGTCTGTGCCGACCCCTTTGTCAATTCTGCTATGACGGGTACCAATGGTGGTATCATTGTGCTGGTGGCTGACGACCCCTCTATGCATTCCAGTCAGGACGAGCAGGACTCTCGCTTCTATGGTAAGTTTGCCATGATTCCTACGCTGGAGCCCTCTAACCAGCAGGAGGCTTACGACATGATGGCTGAGGCTTACGAGATGTCTGAGAAGTTGCAGTTGCCTGTCTTGATGCGTGTCACCACCCGTATGGCTCACTCTCGTGCTGTTGTTCAGTGTGCTGATGAGCCCCGTCAGCAGAACGAACTGAACTACAATGCCAAGGCCAGCAACTGGGTCCTGCTGCCTGCCTTTGCTCGCAAGCGCAATGATATTGTGACGGCTCAACAGCCCCTGTTGGAGCAGATGGCTGTCGATAGCAAATATAATCAGTATGTAGATGGCAAAGACCAGAAGCTGGGTGTCATCGCCAGTGGTATTGCTTACAACTACCTGATGGAGTGCTTCCCTGGCGGATGTCCTTTCCCCGTGCTGAAGATTTCGCAGTATCCTATTCCCAAGAAGTTGATTCGTCGTATGACGGACGATTGCGAATACGTACTGATTGCCGAGGAGGGTCAGCCCTTCATCGAGGATCAGGTACGTGGTGTCATGCCTGGCAATGCAGTCATCAAGGGACGTCTTACAGGTGAACTGCCTCGTACTGGTGAGCTCAATCCCGACCTCATTAAGAAGGCTTTGGGAATGGAGATTGGCGAGAACTATGCTACTTGTGAGGATGTTGCTCCACGTCCACCCGCATTGTGTCAAGGTTGTGGTCACCGCGATGTCTATCAGGCCCTGAACGAGGTGTTGCTCAATTATCCCAACGCTCGTGTGTTTGGCGATATTGGTTGCTATACGTTAGGCTTCCTGCCTCCCTATAAGGCCATCCATTCTTGTGTCGACATGGGTGCCAGCATCACCATGGCTAAGGGTGCCAGCGATGCTGGTCAGTGGCCTGCTGTTGCCATCATTGGCGACTCTACGTTTACCCACTCTGGTATGACGGGCCTCTTGGATGCTGTCAACGAGAATGCCGACATCACTGTGATTATCTCCGACAACTTGACCACTGCAATGACAGGTGGTCAGGACTCTGCTGGTACCAACAAGTTCGAGGCTATCTGTCGTGGCTTGGGTGTCAGCGACGAACATCTGAAGGTGGTGGTACCCCTGCCCAAGAATATGGCTGAAATCAAGCAGACCATCGAGCAGGAAATCAACTATCATGGTGTCAGCGTGATTATCCCCCGTCGTGAGTGTATGCAAACCCTTCAGCGTCACCTGAAGCAGAAGAAGGCTGCAGAGAAAAAGTAAAAAGGTAAAAAAGTAAAAAGATAAATCATGAAAACTGATATAATTCTTTGTGGAGTAGGAGGTCAGGGAATCCTCTCCATAGCCACGATTATTGGTGAGGCAGCCATGAAAGAAGACCTCTACATCAAGCAGGCCGAGGTTCATGGCATGTCGCAGCGTGGTGGTGACGTACAGTCTAATCTGCGCATCTCCAGCGAACCTATTGCTAGCGACCTGATTCCTACGGGCTGTGCCGATGTGATTATCTCTATGGAACCCATGGAGGCCCTGCGTTATCTGCCATTCCTCTCGAAGGAGGGTTGGATTATCACGTCGAGTGCACCTTTTGTCAATATCCCCAACTATCCGGAGATGGAGACCATCAAGGCTGATTTGGAGCAGTTGCCCCATGTCATCATGCTCGACATCGAGCAGAAGGCCAAGGATGCTGGTGTACCCCGCAGTGCTAATGTCATCCTGTTGGGTGCTGCCCAGAAGGCCCTCGGTATTGAGTACGAGAAACTGGAAGACGCTATCCGCAGTGTCTTTGGACGCAAGGGCGAAGCTATCGTCGAGGCCAACATCAAAGCTTTGGCCATCGGCCGTGAGGCTCAGAAATAATTAGGAATTAGTAATTAAAAATTATGATTACTCCTATTAAGAAAGAAATCGTTGACGGACTGGTGGCCGAACTAGGCATCAAGGACTTTGCCAAGGCTACCATCCGTGAGGTGAAACAAGTGGCTGCTAAGGCCGAGCAACAGAGTGGGGTAGAGTTCATCAAGATGGAGATGGGTATTCCTGGTC
The DNA here is from genome assembly GCA_017474485.1 of Prevotella sp. Taxonomy (GTDB): domain Bacteria; phylum Bacteroidota; class Bacteroidia; order Bacteroidales; family Bacteroidaceae; genus Prevotella. Next base: position 41,425 of record JAFVHO010000058.1, on the reverse strand, counting down.
TGCCTGCTGCTCAGGTGGGTGTCGACGCGCAGGTCAAGGCACTGCAGGACGGTATAGCCCATTCCTATCCCGATATTCAGGGCTATCCTGAGTTGAAGAAGCAGGCTTCACGCTTTGTGAAGGCTTTCATCGGTTTGGATGTGGCCCCTGAGGGTTGTGTACCCGTCAGTGGTTCCATGCAGGGCACGTTTGCCTCGTTCCTAACCTGTTCACAGGCATCAAAGCAGAAGGATACCGTGCTGTTCATCGACCCAGGTTTCCCCGTTCAGAAGATGCAGTTGCAGGTCATGGGCGTCAAGTACGAGACCTTCGATGTCTACGATTATCGTGGTCCGAAGCTGGCTCCCAAGTTGGAGAGCTATCTCTCCAAGGGCAACATCTGCGCCATTGTCTATTCCAATCCCAATAACCCCTCATGGGTTTGTCTGAACGAACAGGAATTGGAGTCTATCGGACATTTGGCCACCAAGTATGACACCATTGTCATGGAGGATTTGGCCTACTTTGCCATGGACTTCCGCAAGGACCTGAGTGTACCTTTCGAGGCACCTTATCAGCCCTCGGTAGGTCGTTATACCGATAATTACATCCTGCTGATTTCTGGTTCCAAGGCCTTCAGCTATGCTGGCGAACGTATTGGTGTCACTTGTATCTCTGACAAGCTGTTCCATCGCCATTTCGACGATTTGGCACAGCGTTACGAGGGACTGCCCTTCGGTTTGGTATTCTCTACTCGCATGCTCTATGCCCTCAGTAGTGGTACCAGTCACAGTGCCCAGTATGCCATGGCTGCCATGTTGCGTGCTGCTGTCGATGGCGAGTACGATTTCCGCAAGGAGGTCAGCGTCTATGGCGAGCGTGCCCATAAGTTGAAGGAGATTTTCTGTCGTCACGGTTTCCATATCGTTTATGACAAGGATCTCGACGAGCCTGTTGCCGATGGTTTCTATTTTACCATTGGCTACAAGCAGATGACCAGTGGTCAGTTGGCTCGCGAACTGATGTACTATGGCGTGTCTGCTATCTGCCTCATTACCACTGGTTCACATCAGGAAGGTCTGCGCGTCTGCACCTCGTTTATCGAGGACCATCAGTATGCCCAACTCGAGGAGCGCATGCAACTGTTCGAACAGAACAATCCATAACCATGGCATTAGGATATTTCATAGGAGGTTTCTTAGGCTTCATGAGCGGCGGACCGTTAGGTGCGCTGGCTGGTATTGTGCTGGGTGGATGGTTCGAGAAGATGCTGAATGCTGTCAACACCCCTGATACCCAAGGAACTTTCGACGGAAAAAGCGGTTACCAGTCAAGAACATCTGGTGGCTATACCCAGGAACAGATATACCAGGGACAACGCAACAGCTTCCTGTTCTCACTGCTGGTGCTGGCCTCCTACATCATCAAGGCCGATGGCAAGGTGATGCACTCCGAAATGGAGCTGGTACGTAACATGCTGCGCCAGAACTTTGGTGAGGCTGCCCGTCAGCAGGGTGACGACATCCTGCGTAAGCTGTTCGACGAACAGAAACGGGTAGGCGTCTCTCAGTTCCGCAATACGGTGAGTCAGTGCTGCCAGCAGATAGCCCGTAACATGGATTATGCCCAGCGTTTGCAGTTGCTCAATTTCCTGGTACTCATCTCGCAGGCTGACGGAAAGGTCGATCCTACTGAGGTCGTAGCCATGAAAGAGTGTGCCCAGTGGATGCGGATGTCGGCTGACGAGGTCGACTCGATGTTGGGCATGGGTAAGGACGATTTGGAGTCGGCCTATCAGGTGCTGGGTGTGTCACCCGATGCCAGCGATGCCGAGGTAAAGAAGGCCTATCGTCGTTTAGCTCTTAACCACCATCCTGATAAGGTGGCCGCTTTGGGTGACGATGTCCGCAAAGCTGCTGAGAAGAAATTCCAGAAGATCAATGAAGCCAAAGAACGTATCTGGAAGGCAAGAGGTTTATAGAAATCAGTATTTTGGGGCTATGATGAACGAACGTGTCGAAAGTGCCCTAGTGAATAGTGAAGGCTGCTGTGAATGCAGCCTTTTCTAATTGCAACGGATTAAAAATCATAATAAATGTGGATTGCGGGTGTTAAGGAAAATGCGTACCTTTGCACCCGATTTTTAAATCAAACAGAAAAATGAAAAAGATTATAGCATTATTATTCTTAACCACAGCCGTGTTGGCTGCTACGGCACAAGGAGGACACGCTCCGATGAAGTTTTCAGGAAAATCAACAATTGAAGCAGCAGGTGTGACAATACCACTTGAAACGGACACAGTGATGTATTCAGGTTCGAATATTACGTTGCCTGAGATGAGGTATAACAACTTTGTCATCCCATCGTTCACCATTCATGGTGCAGAGTTCTCGATGGATATGTCGACGATGACTGTTACCTTCCCTGAACAGCAATTCATGGAGGTGATTACCGTTGATGGTGTAGAGAAAACCATCACTGGTGCATCGCTTACGGGCAGTTACACCCACGATGCCTTCAATACGTTTAAGTTGACTGTGAAATTCATGTATGGCGCCATGCCGATGCCGCTGACGTATAGCATCACCGCATATTATATTAAGGATTATACGGATAAGTTGGATGTCAGCATTGGAGGTATGTTCAACTATACAGCAGCCAACGTGACCTATAGCGTTCGTACTTACCCTGACGGTGACAACACCTTGCTGGACGTGCAGGTACCCAGCTATCAGTTGAGTGGTACGCCTCTGGGCAATCTGACCATTGGCAGCTATACCGTCAAGGGACTGAAGATGGATGAGTCAAAGGGTGGATATTACCGCGACTATGCTGCCGATGGTCTGTCCATGTATTTCAAGTCTGAGAAGGACGGTGTTGTGGGTATGGATGCCGACTACGTGATGAGTCAAGGTGACAACAACATATTGGTGACCTATGAAGGCAAGAACATCAAGGTGACCAACGCTTTCCATCCAGGCGCTATGCCGTTCCAGATTGTCAGCACATTCCCTGGCGTGGGCGAGGCAACTGGCATTAAGCAAGTTGACAGTTTACAGATGACAGTTGACAAATGCTATAATCTTGCCGGACAGCGCACGACAGGCAACTATAAGGGTATTGTCATTAAAGGTGGAAAGAAATACTATCAGCGATAACCAACACACACTAAATATATAAATGATAGGTAAAGTACTGTTTTCAGGAGCCTTGCTCTTCGCATCCTCGCTGGTTCAGGCTGAAGAGGTGAACGACACGTCGAAGGTGTTTGACCTTGACGAGATTGTCGTCGTGTCGCAGCCCAAGGACGGACGATTGCTGCGCCATCAGCCATTGAGCTCGACAGTCGTGACCCAGCGAGAGATGCGGATGCTAGGTGTTCAGGACCTCACCCAACTGTCGAAGTATGTGCCCTCGTTCTCGATGCCTCAGTATGGTTCGCGTCTGACATCGTCGATGTATATTCGCGGCATAGGTTCACGCATCAACAATCCGGCGGTGGGTATCTACTACGACAACATTCCGCTGATGTCGAAGGCCGCCTTTAACCACCATTTCTACCATGTGGATCGTGTCGATGTGTTGCGTGGTCCCCAGGGAACCTTGTATGGTGTGAATACAGAGGGTGGACTGGTGCACATCTACTCGAAGAACCCTATGACGTATCAGGGTACAGACATCTCGATGGGTATTGGCACAGGACTGACGTCGCATGCTGAGATAGCCCATTTCCATCGTCCTTCAGACAAGTTTGCCTTCTCGGCAGCAGGTTTCTGGAATGGGCAGCGCGGATTCTTCAAGAACCAGGCGCTGGACGAGTGGAACGACAAGTTACAGGAAGCAGGTGGAAAGATGCGATTCGTGTACCAACCGACCCACAAGCTGACGCTGGACTTGACAGCCGACTACCAATGGACACGTCAGAATGCGTTTCCCTACGGACTATACGACGATGACGCCAATACCGTAGATGACCCGTCGACGACGGTGATGAACGGTTACAAGCGACAGATGGTGAATACGGGTTTGAACATCAGTTACAAGGCCGACAACTGGTTGCTGAGTTCTACCACATCGTGGCAGTATCTGCGTGACCACATGGAGATGGACCAGGACTATCTGCCTGACGACTACATGCACCTGTCGCAGCTGCAGAAGCAGCAGGCGCTGACACAGGAACTGATACTGCGTAGTCACGGACAGCGCAAGTGGCATTGGACGTTTGGCGTCTTCGGTTCGTACCAGTGGTTGCGTACTGATGCGCCTGTGACCTTCGGACCAGCGATGAATGCGACGACGGCAGCCCGCATCATGTCGATGATGCCAACCTATGTCCAATCGATGTTTACCATCTGGGAGATTCCTGACTTCCACGTGACTGAGACCTTCCACACGCCCTCAGCCAGTCTGGGTGCCTTCCATGAGTCGACTGTCTCGTTGACCAGCCGACTGGATGTGACCTTAGGTCTGCGTTACGAGTTCAGCCAGATGAAGATAGACTACGATACCGATGGACTGGTGGCGCTGCACTACGCCATACCGCCGTTAGAGAAGACCAGTCTGCTGACAGCTGTGTTGCAAAATGGCAGCAAGTGTTCGTTCGACCAACTGCTGCCCAAGGTGGGTGTCACCTACCGTTTGGATGACAGTGGGTCGAACATCTATGCCACCGTGTCAAAGGGCTATCGTGCTGGCGGCTATAACATCCAGATGTTCTCGGAAATCTATCAGTCGGAATTCATGAATAAAGGTAAGTCACTGAGTCAAGGCGATGTCACCATCAACTATACAGACGAGGACTATGAGGCCGTTGACGAGACCATCAGCTACAAGCCTGAGGAGTCGTGGAACTATGAGGCTGGTGCCCATCTGAATTTGCTGGATGGCAAGCTGCATGCCGATGTTGCTGTCTACTATATGAAGATACGTAACCAGCAACTGTCGATGATGACGCCTGACAACAACTTTGGACGCATCATGGTGAATGCAGGCAAGAGCCACACGATGGGTTTGGAAATGTCGTTGCGTGGACGAGCCTTTGACGACCAACTGGACTGGTTCTGCAATCTTGGTGCCGTCAATGCGAAGTTTGACGAATACGATACCTATAACGGCAATTCGATTCCCTTTGTTCCCCAAACCAACTTTGCACTGGGTGGAAGCTACCGCATCAACAGCTTCTTCGTGGGGGCCGACCTCACAGGACAGGGTTATACTGAATGGAACGAAGCCAACAGCTTCGGACAGAAAACGTATGTACTCCTAGGTGCTCACGTGGGGTATGATTTCGGAAACTGCAACGTCAAACTATGGGGCCGCAATCTGACTGACACCAAATATAACACCTTTGCTGTAGAGAGTAAGGCTGCTGGTGAGGCACTACGCTTTGCACAACGTGGTAATCCGATTCAGTTGGGCGTCGATTTAAATGTACATTTTTAATTAAGTTTAAATACACAACAGGCCCATTCGCCGTCGTTGTGGATAGTGCTTACTTGTAGGCCCAACGTCTGAGCTTTCTCTTCCAGCATCTGGCAGTCGGCCTGATAGAAGCCGCTGAGGATGAGGGTAGCACCGGGAGCCATGACGCTGACGAAGCATTCCATATCCTGAAGGAGGATGTTGCGGTTGATGTTGGCCAGCACTACGTCGAACTCAGGGGCGTAACGGCTGAGTAGGGTAGCGTTGCCACAGAGGGCTTCGAGGCGATTTTCAACGCGATTGATGACGGCATTATGGCGGGTGTTATCTGTGCTCCACTCGTCGATGTCATACCCTACGCATGAGGCGGCACCCAGCTTCAGGGCACAGATGCCCAGAATGCCCGTTCCGCAGCCACAATCCAATATGCGTTTGCCTTCCAGATTCATGTTCAGCAACTGGCCACAGATCATGCGGGTAGTTTCGTGGGTACCCGTTCCGAAGGCCATGTGGGCGTCGATTTCAATTTCAGTGGTGAGAGGTGAGAGGTGAGAGGTGAGTTCTGAAGGCAGGTGGCGTCCGTCGTGTATCAGCAATGTCTTACTTCTTCCATCTTCCATCTTCCATCTGACTTCTATCGGCTCAAATCCCTCCTGTTCCCACTGCTCGTTCCAGTCTTTATCCTCAGCCTCGCTGACGGTATAGCTGATGGTGACGCCTTCCATGGGAAACATGCTGATGGTCTGTTGCAAGGCATCTTCGTCAAACAACTGTTGCTGGGCATAGCCCTTCAAACCTGTTTCGGTTTCCTCAAACGTCTCCATTCCAGCCTCTGCCGTCAGAGCTGCCAGCAGGTCTTGAGCATCCTGCGAACAGGGCTCAATGGTCATATTTACTTCAAAATACTTCATATCAGATGTTAAAAAACGATGCAAAGATACAAAAAATAGGGAAAATCCTACCATCTCTTAGGGTTTTTCCGTACTTTTGCATGAGAATACGTTGTAATTTTGCAGCGTGAACCCTTAGAAACAGTAAAAAGTAAAAGGGTAAAAAGGTAAAAAAGTAAAAAACAGAATGATTATGAAAAGGAATGCATTATTGAATAAGGTAATAAGGACGGGTAAGATGGTTTTACCTCTCTACCTTTTTACCTTTTTACCTTTAAACATGTTGGCACAGGACGATGATATGTACTTCGTTCCTACCAAGGAGAATATGGCCAAGGAAGCCAAGAAGTATGGCATGCCCCAGAATGTATACTACTCGGGCAGCAATCGCTCGGTCGATGACTATAACCGTCGTGCCCAGTTCGCTTATCCTGTTGACTCTACAGGCAACGATATCATCGATTTCTCTGCCGTGCGTGGTGTATATCCCGACTCAGCTTATTCGCAGCCTGTCGAGAATGACGACTATGCATTGACGCGCCGTATGTCACGTTTCGACGACTATACACCCTCTGAGGCTTATTGGGACGGTTACCGTGCTGGTCGCTGGTCGTCGCCGTGGTACAATACGTGGTACAGCTGGTACGATCCCTGGTACTACGATTCATGGTGGTACTGGAACGATCCGTTCTACTATTCCTCTTGGTATGGCTGGCGCTATCCGTACTATTATTCTACATGGTATTCGCCCCGTTACTACGGATATCACTATTATGGTGGTGGCTACATCAGCCGTGGTGGAAGCTACTACGGACATGGTGGAAGTGGTCGCCTGTCGTCGAACATGCGCTACTATGACCGTCGCAACTACAACACGGACGGCAGTCGTCGTAATGGTACAGGCGTAAGGGCTGGTAACGTGACCGTATCGCGTCCGAATTCCTCCAACAACAGCAGCCCGACGATTAACAGCACGCCGCGTACGACGCGTTCGACGACTTCGTTCGGTGGCTCGACCAGCGGTGTTTCCCATTCGTCAGGTTCGTTCGGTGGCGGCGGCAGTCGTCCGTCTGGCGGTGGTGGTGCAGTTCGTTCGGGTGGTGTACGTCATCGTTGATATAGATACCTTATTATTTATTAATATATTAAAATTGTTTTGGCTATGATGAAGAAATATATCTACATGGCTGTCTGTGCTTTTGCAGCACTGCCAATGACAGCTCAGGAAACATACGAGAATGCCCGCCTGATGGAGCAAGACCTGAACGGTACGGCGCGTTACGTGGGTATGGGTGGAGCAATGGAGGCCCTGGGTGCCGATATCTCGACCATTTCCAGCAACCCTGCCGGTATCGGCCTGTTCCGCAGCAGCAACATCTCTGGTTCGTTCGGTGTGGTATCGCAGGCAGAAGGCGAAGACTATCGTACGGGCGACAAGACGAATTTCAGTTTCGACCAGTTGGGCTTCGTGTACTCTTCACGCACAGGTAGGTCGTCGTTCGTCAACGTGGCGTTCAACTACCATAAGGACCGTAATTTCGACTATATCCTCTCTGCAGCAGGTGCACATGACGGAAGAAGTTCGCAGAACAACCTGTCGTTCATCAAGGGTATTGGCGAAAACGATAAAGATGGTGCATCGTATTACAACTTTGCAAATGGCAAGGGCACGCATTGGTGGACCAGCGAGCTGGACAACGTCTACTATAACTCGTATATTATTGACAAGTCTGGCAATCCATATTGTGACATAGCCTCCGACTATGTGATGAATCGTGCCAATACGGGCTATATCGGTGTTTACGATTTCAATATATCGGGCAACATCAACAATCGCCTCTACCTGGGTCTTACCATAGGTCTTCATGACGTGCACTACAAGGGCGTCAGCGACTATCAGGAGAACATTATAGATGCCGATGGTGTGGCTTCAGGTAATCTGATTGTCAGCGACGAACGCGAGGTAACGGGTATGGGCTATGACGTAAAGGCAGGTCTCATTGTGCGTCCTTTCGAGGAGTCGGCCTTCCGTATCGGTGCTTCTATCAATTCGCCGACGTTCTATAAGCTGACCACCAGAAACCATACTTATCTGACCAACAATACGCCGTTTACTGATTCGTATAATCCACGCTATACGGCCAACGACTCTTACGAGTTCAAGCTCTACACCCCGTGGAAGTTCGGATTGAGCATAGGTCATACCGTCGGTACCAACTTGGCTCTGGGTGCCAGCTTCGAGTATGCCGATTACGGTACTACAGACACACGTTACCTTACTGGTACTTACTATAACGAGTGGACCAACTCGTATAGTGACGACAGCGAGAGCGACAAGGTCATGAACACCCACACGAAGGAGACGCTGAAAGGCGTATCGACGCTGAAACTCGGTGCCGAATTCAAGCCCACAAAGGAAATATCGTTGCGTGCTGGTTACAACTACGTGTCGCCGATGTATAAGACCGATGGATTCAAGAATGGATTCCTCGATTCGTACGGCAGCAACTGCAGCTCGGCAACGGACTGGGTAAACTGGAAGGACACCAATCGCCTTACATTAGGCTTTGGCTACCGCCACAACAATTTCGCCATCGATCTGGCCTATCAGTACAGCAGCCGTAAGGGCGATTTCTATCCCTTCGTGAGTGCAAGCGGTGACTATAATTACTACACAGAGAAAGATGGTGCTGAGGTCTTAGTAACCGAGGAGATTGTTACCGATTGTAAGCCCGTCAAGGTAAAGGACAACCGCCACCAGTTCCTCTGCACACTTACTTACACATTCTAAACTACGCGTAGAATTATGCAAAGTAACATCATCTATTACGTAGCGTTGCTGCTGGTCATCATTATTGGCTTCGTCGTTGTCAAGAAGGTCGCCTCGTGTATGATCAAGAGTGTTATTACAGTCATACTCGTTGCCGTCGCAGCAGCACTCTACTGGTTCTATTTAAGGTAAATAGATATCAGATAACAAAGAAGAGAGAGAGGCATCGCCCATGTAGAGCGGTGTCTCTCCCCGTTAGTTATCTGCTTTTTCAGCAATATGCTTAGAACTTGTAACGAGCACCGATGGTCAATAAACCACGTTCGCCAAAGCCCAGCTCAGCAAAGCCGCGCAGCTGTTGTCCGCCAAACTCAGCACCCAGAGCTGTCAGCTGACCCATAAAGAAGACTTTCGACTTGCTTTCGTCCTTAAAACTGTCTGATACAATCATCACGCCAGCAGCCAGACCTGAATACATGCCGAAGTGCGTCTTGCGCAACCAGTCGAACTTGACGGCAGGCATGACGGTGTAGTATTTGGTCTTGCATTCGCCGTCTTCGCCCCACTTACATCCGGCAATAGAAGCCATAGCACCTACACCCACACCGGGGGTAACGTGATAGTAGTATTCAAGGCCGACAGGACCCCAGAAACCGCTTTGGTCACTATGACTAAAAGCGGACGACATAGCCGATGCAACAGTCGACACAATGTCAGAGGCGGAACCAAAACCATAGTAAACACCAATCTCGTTCTTCAGATCGTCATCCTGAGCGTTCATGCTCAACGTTGCTACCAACATGGCAGCAATCATCATCATTTTTTTCATTTTCACACTTTCTTAAGAATTATCTAAAATCGGGGTGCAAAGGTACGAAAAAAACAGGGATAAAAAGAAAAATTAGGCAAAACTTTATGTTTTCTTTGTATTGTACTCACTTATTCGTACCTTTTCGCTTTGCGAGAAGGTATTGGCGTTCAACTATAAAAATAAAAGCATTTTTATTTTGTATTGTTCTCACTTATTCGTACCTTTGCAGCCATTAAGCAATCATTCAACTATTTTATGAAAAAGTATCTTATTACTAATTTACTGGTGCTGATGGCACTTTCGCAAGCCAATGCGGAAAACAAGACAATTGACATCAGCGGTGACAACACAGACAAGACTGCCAAGACGTACGCTTCGGCCCTTACCATTCAGCAAGGCGATACCGTCAACGTATTGATGGCACGCTACGCCTACTTTAGCTCGACGATTTCGGGTACTGGTATGCTGAACCTCTATGCAGGTGGAGAGCGTGGCTATCTGGGCAATTCAGACAAGAAATGGAACGAGTGGGGCAACTACACGGGCGACATGCATATTTGGCCTTACAAGCAAAATGCTCCTTCGGCATCTTCCTATAATATTGTGCTGATGCATGGCGGCAAGGCCTTCTCGCCTGAGAACATCGAGCTGAGCAAGGTGAACCGCAGCTTGGAGAACAACCATGTGGTGCTGCACAATGGTGCTACGCTGTGTACGGAGGCAAATACGGCAGGCTCTGGCTTCCGTATCGGCCATCTGGAGACGGAGGTTGGTTCCAAACTGTCGGGTTATATGAAGAATTCGCGCTCGGCCTATTACCTGTTAGGTCTCACGAATACCGATGCCACGCTGGCTGGTACCATTGCACCTTCGGGCTATCGCGACGATACGCAGCTGGGTATCATCAAGGAGGGTAGGGGTACCTACACGATTACCGGCAACGACAACTATGTGAGCGGTGCTGTTCGTGTGATGGAAGGTCGAGTGCTGGTCATGAACGATCGTGCTGCAGCAGAAAGCGGCAAACTGCGTGGTGCCTTGGGTGCTAAGCCTAACGCAACGGATGCCATCGCGTTCGTTCTGGGCAAAGGAATCCTCGGTGGTACGGGTAGCATTGGTGGTACTGTTGACAACTACGGAACCATTGAGCCAGGTGCCGATGGCGTTGGTGTGCTGACGCTGAAGAACTACGTAGCAGCCAAGGATGCCAACCTGTTCGTACATCCTGCATCGATGTTGCGCATCGAGGTTGGTTCTGTGACGAATTTCGACCAGTTGACCGTCGATGGTCAGGTCAAGTATAGCAATACCACCGAAGACTTCACCACGAGCGACGCCATGCCTTTGGTTGAGGTGGTATTGACGGAGGGTGCCGACGTCAAGGTTGGCGACGAGTTCATCATCATGACTGCCAAGAGCAAGTCGGCTGGCGACTGGCACTTCGACGTGAAGGCTGCCCAATATACGTGGGAGGTTGTGGAACGCGAGTCAGACGGCAAGGTGCTCTTCGTGCTGCGTCTCGTATCGCTCGAAAATATGAACAGCGGCAACGATCCCGATAACCCTGACATTACTGAGAGTACAATGGGTGCCTTCTACGATGACGGCATTGACGATGCTGAAGACAAGAAATCGCTGAAATACTATGCTAACCAGAACGGCAAGAGCATAGGTACGGCTATCTCGTTGTATAAGAACGACCTGATGGATACAACGCTGCCAGAGACGGACGCTGTTGGCTTCCAGTTCAATATGCTGGTGGCTGAGAACGAAATGAAGCCCGAGGCCTTCGGAGGTCAGAATGGCAGTTTCTATTTCACCACCGCTGATAAGCTCGTCAACTTCGCTTCTCGTAAGAAGATGGTGATGCGCGGACATTGTCTTGTATGGAACCAACAGTCTCCCACTTGGATTTCGTCCGACGGTGGTAAGACCAACGACCAGAACTGGACCCGCGAGCAGGCGTTGGACATCATGAAGAAGCATATCACCAACGTGATGCAACACTTCAAGGGGAAGGTTCGCGAGTGGGACGTCGTGAACGAATGTCTGGACGACAACCAGAGTGCCGTGCGCACCAATCCCGATGCCTACGAGCTGAAAAAGAACTGCGTATGGCAGCAGGCCATCGGCGACGACTATGTCGATTCTGCCTTCGTCTACGCACATCAGGCTGATCCTGATGCCATCCTTTATCTGAACGACTACGGCGTAGAGTTCCAGGGTAAGGCTAAATCTGCTGCCTTCTACAATATGGCTACGGCGATGAAGAAAAAAGGCATCCCCATTGATGGTGTAGGCTTGCAGTGCCACTTCTCGATTGACGATGTCGACAGCGTGAAGTTCGACAACACCATCAGCCGTTTCGAAGAGGCTGGTCTGAAGTGTATCATCACCGAGCTCGATATGGGTATTCCCGATACCTCTGAGAAGAGCTTGCAGGAGCAGGCTCGTCTCTATCGCGTCATCACCGACATCATGCTGAACCACGACAACTGCCCGAGTATGGTCATCTGGGGTCTGAAGGACAACAACAGCTGGCGCGAGTCGTCTAACCCGCTGCTGTTTACCGCACAGTTGGACAAAAAAACTGCTTACTATGCCGTACGCTCAGCCCTCCGTCACCGCTACTTGGTAAAACAGGAAACGGGCATCCGTACTGCTGTCAGCACGAAGACGACCAATGGAAACATCTACAATCTGGCAGGTCAGAAAGTGAATGCTGACTATAAAGGCATTGTCATCGTGGATGGTAAGAAGATGGTGAAGAAATAAGTTAAGTCTATATGATAAAAGAGGGTGTGCCTAATTTGACACACCCTCTCTGCGTATAGTAACTGATGTTTTTACCCGTTCATTGACAACAGGAATTCTTCGTTTGAATGTGTCTGAACCAAACGGTCGCGAACAGTATTCATAGCTTCGATGGGGTTCATCTCTGCAATATACTTGCGCATAATCCACATACGGTTCAGTGTGGTTTGATCCTGTAGCAGATCGTCGCGACGAGTAGAAGACTGGATCAGGTTGAGTGCAGGGAACACGCGCTTGTTAGAGAGCATGCGGTCGAGCTGTATTTCAGAGTTACCTGTACCTTTGAACTCCTCGAAGATAACCTCGTCCATCTTCGAACCGGTATCTACAAGGGCTGTAGCAATGATGGTCAGCGAACCGCCTCCCTCGATGTTACGGGCTGCACCAAAGAAACGTTTAGGCTTCTGGAGGGCATTGGCATCGACACCACCCGTCAATACCTTACCTGATGCAGGACTAACGGTATTGTAGGCACGGGCCAGACGCGTGATAGAGTCCAGGAAGATGACTACATCGTGTCCGCACTCCACCATACGCTTAGCCTTCTCAAGTACGATACCAGCAATCTTCACGTGACGATCAGCAGGCTCATCGAAAGTTGATGCAATCACTTCTGCATTCACCGTACGGGCCATGTCCGTCACCTCTTCAGGACGCTCATCAATGAGCAACATCATGATATATGCTTCAGGATGGTTGGCTGCAATAGCGTTAGCAATATCCTTCATCAGGATGGTCTTACCGGTCTTGGGCTGAGCTACGATGAGTGCACGCTGACCTTTACCGATAGGTGCAAAGAGGTCTACAATACGTACCGAAGGATTGGTGGTTGCCTTATCGCCACAGAGCGTGAACTTCTCCTCTGGGAACAGTGGTGTCAAATGCTCGAAAGCCACACGATTGCGCACCTCATTAGGCTGACGTCCGTTAATGGCATTGACATTGCACATAGCAAAATACTTTTCATTGTCATGGGGTGGGCGAACAGTGCATTCTACCACGTCACCTGTCTTCAGCGAATACTTCTTGATTTGCTGGGGCGATACGTAGATGTCGTCAGGTGATGACAGATAGTTATAGTCGCTTGAACGCAGGAAACCATAACCGTCCTGTAATACCTCGAGGACACCATTACCACTAATCAAATCTTCGAAATCGAACGTGTCATTGCTTCGACCCATTGGACGATCCATTGGCATGATGGGTTCAGCAGCAGGCTGTTGTGTCATAGGACGATCGAACATGTCAAGGGTGGGAATGGCAGCTTCGTCTTCAATAGGCAGATCAACCGTTACGATGAAGTCGGTACCATCACCAGGATCACCTTCCCAAACGCTCTCGCCAATATCGTCTCTCAGCTCTTCGCTTTCAACTTGATTGCGCATGACCATTTTTTCCTGCAACTGGTTTAACATTTCTTCGTTGACTTGCGAATCGTTAGTAACCTGTGCAGCTTCAGGAATGATGTCGGTGTGCTCTGCCGGAGCTTCCTGTTCCTTAAAATCGAGGGCCGTTTCTGTAGCCTGAGGTTCCTGGGCTTTTGCTGCTTCTTCAGCAGCAATAGCTTCCAACTCCTTCTTGGACTTGCGACCACGTTTCTTGGGGGCAGGCTTCTCTGACCCTTGGTCAGAGTGTGGCGTTGCATTTTCTGCTTCCTCTTTTACTTCTGCCTTTGCATTCTCTGCAGCAGCTTGCTCTGCAGCGGCCTGTTCTGCAGCGGCCTGCTCAGCAGCTTCCTGCTCGGCAAACAGCGAGTCAAGAGAGGGCTTCTTAGCCTTCTTGGCGGGTTTCTTGTCAAGGTTCTCAGCGTCTGTTCCGTTGACAGTATAAACCTTACTATTATCTTTTGTAATACGCGTGCGCTTACGCTTGGGCGTAGGAACACCAGCAGCTGAGTTCTCAGCAGCTTTGTCGAGAATGGCGTATATCACAGTTTCCAACTCGTCATTCTGTGACACTTTAATGCCTAATTCTGCAGCTATCTCCATTAATTCGGGGATAGGCAGTTTTTCTAATTCTTCCTTTGTGTACATAGTGAGTATATACAGTGATTTAAATGATACTTCTTGATTGAAAAAAGAAAACTCTGGAAAGAATGCTCCATCGTTGTGGAGTCATGTTTTCGGAAATTCGACTGCAAAGGTACAAATAAAATTTGAACTAACAAAACTTTCAACTCTTTTTTTGCACCTTTGCAGACAAATCAATTAAAAGACGGCCTTTACAATCTTCCGAACATTGTCCGTCTTAGCCATTGTATAATAATGAATGGCGGGAGCACCGTGTGCCAACAGGTCACGACTTTGAGCGATAGCCCATTCGATGCCAATCTGATAGGCTGCATCAGCAGTCTTGCCCTTGTTGAGCTCGCTTATCAATGCTTGTGGAATGTCAATATGGAAAGAACGTGGTAACAAATCTATCTGTCGCTGACTGGAGATGGGCTTTAAACCAGGAATGACGGGCACAGTGATACCGGCATCACGCACCTTCTCAACAAAACGATAATACTGGTCGTTGTCGAAGAACATCTGTGTGACGATGTAGTCAGCACCAGCATCCACCTTTCGCTTGAGGTTATTGATGTCTGTATCGAGGTTAGCGGCCTCGTAGTGTTTTTCGGGATAGGCAGCCACACCCACGCAGAAATCCGTTGGAAGACCGTTTTTTACTGTGGGGTCAAGGTACTGTCCCTGGTTCAGATGGTGAATCATATCGACCAGTTCTGAACTGTGGCTGAAACCGTCGGGCTCAGGAATGAAGAAACGTTGTCCTGGTAGTGCATCACCACGGAGGGCGACTACATTCTGAATACCTAAAAAGTGCAAGTCGAGCAGTTCACTCTCCACTTTGCTGCACGAAGCACCACCACAAATGACGTGTGGCACAATTTCCAGTTGCGGATAACGACGCATGATAGCTGCCACGATGGCTATGGTGCTTGGACGTTTGGCTAATGTCATCTTGGTGTATGTGCCATTGCTGTTTGGTACATATTCTACCTCGTCGCGATGGCAGGTAACGTTGATAAATGGTGGTGCAAACTCCATCAGCGGGTCGATGCTATCGTAAAGCCGGGTGACATCACTGCCCTTCAGAGGTGGTACCAGCTCGAAACTGGCAAACGGTTGCTTTGAACTATTCAGAATGTCTATTACTTTCATGTTTTTTGTTATTTCGTTATGTCGTTATTACTGTATATCGGGTTTACGAATTATTTTTTACAATGTATTTTGATAGCAGCTGCTCGCCTTCTGCCACACTGATACCGCGTCGTTGGCAATAGTCAGCCAATTGGTCTTCGTCAATTCGTCCCACAGGGAAATAGTGGGCTTCAGGATGACAGATGAAGAGTCCGCAAATAGACGTAGAAGGCTGTATAGAATAGTGGTCGGTCAGCGTGACATTCAGTTTGTCTTCTGCCTCCAGCAGGTCGAATACAATACGCTTCAGCGAGTGGTCAGGACATGTGGCATAGCCGAAGGCGACTCTTAGAGGACTGTTTGTCGCTATGCCATAGCGATACACTGAATCGTTGGAAAGCCATTCCGCACAAGCTTCTGCTAAACGGGCACAGATGGCATGACTCATCAATCGGTCGCTTTCGTCGGCAGGCTGCTGTTTGGGGCGTGCCACAATGGTGAAGAGTCCAAGCGGGGTGGATACTTGCTCGTCAAAAAAGTCGGAGAGACAGAGGTAATGGCCTGTAGTGCTCTGACTGCGTAGCATGGGGAGCACAGTGGTGGCACTTTTCTCGCTGGCCGAACCAGCGAGCACACTTTGAGCATCGAGCACTATATCATTGCCGCGACGTCTCGCGGGCATATAACGCAGTAAGGCTTTCACCTCAATACTGTCTTGTTCGATGGAGTGTTGCAGATATGCTTGGCCCTCCTTCAGCGTACGCTCGGCTTCTGGATTTACCAGTAACTGTTGCAGTGTCTCGCCCTTGAAGCCCCAGAACAGCAGAAACATGCGCCAGTCAATAAGAGGTGAGAGGTGAGAATTGAGTATTGAGAATTGAGAATTGAGAATTCTCTGACCATTGGTCAGAGTGTGGCGTTGCAATGAGAATTGAGAATTCTCTGACCATTGGTCAGAGTGTGGCGTTGCAATGAGAATTGAGAAATGGGGAGCCTTGGCGTTGGCCTCTGCATAGGGTGTCAGCGGAGCGTGATGCTCTTCGTAGGCGTTACGCAGCGTCTGCTGCTCGGCCTTGATTTGGGCAATGGTGGCCTTAGCATCCATCTGCAGGTGTTTGGCCAACAGGGAGGTCTGCGAGGCATCACCGCCATGTACTACACAACCATCGTATAATGGAGCCAGTTTAACGGCAGTATGTACTGTCGATGTGGTGGCACCGCCAACTACAATAGGTATTTGCAGACCCTCTTTTTGGAACAGTTGACACAATTGTTCCATTTCCTTCAGAGACGGTGTAATGAGTCCACTGATGCCTACTAGACAAGGCTTCCGTTTGTGGGTTTCTTCCAAGATGGTTTCGTTAGGCACCATCACGCCCAGGTCTACAACGTCAAAGCCGTTACAGCCCAGCACGATGCCCACGATGTTCTTGCCGATATCGTGAACGTCGCCATTGGCGGTGGCCAGTACGACACAGGGACGTTCCGTCTTCTGTGTGCCCTGTTCTTTGTCGATGTAGGGTTGTAGTATGGCTACGGCATCCTTCATGACCTTTGCCGACTTTACGACCTGTGGCAAAAACATCTTTCCTTCGCCAAACAGCTGCCCAATGTGTTCCATAGCCTGCATCAGCGGTTGTTCAATGACATCAATGGGGCGGCCATATTTCTGCAGTGCCTCAGGGATATCATCTGCCAAGTGGCTGTTGTCGCCTTTGCTCAAGGCATAGGTCAAGCGTTCCTCAATAGTTTTGTTGCGCCAGGAATCAGTATCCTCGTTGGCAGAACCAGAGGAAACAGTGGCAGAATCAGCTAAAACAGAGGCTGCCAGTGATATGAGGCGCTCAGTGGCGTCGTCATCGGTATTAAGGATGACATCCTCGACTGCTTTTAATAGCGTGGGCTCGATGTCATCGTACACTTGCAGCATGCCCGGGTTGACGATAGCCATATCCAGGCCTTCACGGATGGCATGATACAGAAATACGGAGTGCATGGCCTCGCGCACCTTATTATTTCCACGAAAACTGAATGACAGGTTGCTCACACCACCACTGGTCTTTGCCAAAGGCAAGTTCTGTTTGATCCAGCCTACTGCACGGATAAAGTCCACACCGTATGACTGGTGTTCTTTCAGTCCTGTTCCTACTGAGAGAATATTGACATCGAAGATGATATCTTGCGCAGGAAATCCGATGCCCGTCAATAAGTTGTAGGCACGTTCTGCAATAGTTATCTTGCGTTTATAGGTAGTCGCTTGTCCCTCTTCGTCGAAGGCCATTACCACCACAGCAGCACCCAGTCGTCTCAGTTCTTGTGCTTTATGGACAAAATCTGTCTCACCGTTCTTAAGACTAATCGAATTGACAATACATTTGCCTTGAGCATTCTTCAGTCCTGCCAACACGGTGCCCCAATCCGACGAGTCAATCATCAGCACTGCACGGCTGACAGCTGGATCGTTGGCAATATAGCGGCAGAAGGTCTGCATCTCTTGCTGGCTATCCAGCATGGCATCGTCCATGTTGATGTCGATAATCTGTGCGCCGCCTTCTATCTGGTTGCGCGCTACACTCAATGCCTCGTCATATTTCTTTTCAGCGATCAGTCGGGCAAACTTGCGTGAGCCGGCTACATTCGTGCGTTCACCGACATTCGTGAAATTCTGTGTCTTTTTGTCTACCAACAGCGGTTCAAGACCAGCCAGCCACATGCGTTGGTCGCTCTTAGGCAACTGTCTGGGGGCAACATCTTTCAGCGTTTCGCTGATGGCACGGATATGTTCCTCGGAAGTTCCACAACATCCGCCCGCAATGTTCAGCAAGCCATCCTCAGCCATCTGACTCAGGTGACTGGCAGTAAAGGCAGGTAACTCGTCGTACTCGCCCATTTCGTTGGGCAGACCAGCATTGGGGTATAATGAAAAGAATACAGGGATTCTATTTGACAACTGCTCGACAAACGGGCGCAAGTCTGTCACACCAAACGAGCAGTTCAGTCCGAAGCTCAATAGGTTGGGGTAGTGGCTGATGCTGATGTAAAAAGCCTCCAACGTCTGCCCCGTCAGCGTACGTCCACTGCGGTCGTTGATGGTTGCCGATACCATCAGGGGCATTGATATGCCTCGACACTCGTTAATGCGCTCAATGGCATAGATGGCAGCCTTGGCATTCAGTGCGTCGAAACAAGTCTCTAACAGTAACAGGTCCACACCGCCTTCTATCAGTGCTTGGGCCTGCTCTTCGTAGGCAGCAGCCATCTCGTCAAAACTCGTTGTCCTACTACCAGGTTCATTCATGTCGCTGGCCAAAGAGAGTGATTTCGATGTCGGTCCCATCGAACCGGCCACCCAAATTCGATGTCTGAGGTCTGACGCCTGAGGTTTGAAGGCATCAGCGGCCTGTCTTGCCATGCGGGCACCAGCTAGCGCCATTTCACGGGCCTGTTCCTCGCAACCGTACTCCTTCTGACTGATACGGTTTGCTGAAAAGGTGTTTGTCGTGATGATGTCCGCACCTGCTTCTATATATTGTTCGTGAATGCTACGGATAACGTCTGGAGCCGTCAAACAGAGCACGTCGTTGTTACCAACCAACGATACCGGCCACCCTTCAAACAGTCCTCGATGATAGCTTTCTGCTGTTAGTCCCAACGACTGTATCTTGGTGCCCATGGCTCCGTCCAGAATCAGTATTTTTTGTCTTAAACTGGCTTCAATTTCCATTGTCACTTAGTTTTTGCCGTGCAAAAGTAATAAAAAAAGTGGGAAATACCAAGAAATTCTTGTCTTTCTTTTGGTTTTTCACTCGATTTGCATTACCTTTGCAAGCGCAACAGGAGAAAGGGAATGGGGTGTAAGTCTCCAACTGTCCCGCAGCTGTAAGCAGCCATTCATCGGGGTGAACATGGTAAGTCACTGATATTCTTGGGAAGACGTTCGCCTTTAGCTGTAAGTCAGAAGACCTGCCTGCTGCATCTAAGTCCGTACTTCGAGGCCTCTGGGGTTAGGCCGGAGTCGGCAATACGTGTATTATTATATAAGTCGGGAGACTTATGTCGTGAGACATGTGGTCTCCCATTTTTTTAAATTAAAAAAATAAAAAATAAAAAGAGTAAAAGAGTAAAAAGTGATTTGATCATGAGTCAGAATCATCATAATCTGCTGGCAAAGAGGTGGGCAATGGCTTTACCTTTTTACCTTTTTACCCTTTTACCTTTAAATGCGCAAAGCCGATTCGACAGCATCCAGTATGTGGATGAGGTCATTGTAACTGCGCGCTATAATCATAAGGAAGTGATACCGTCGCAGACACTTGGTGGCCAACAACTGGAAAAGTTGAGCGCTCACTCTGTGGCTGATGCATTGCGTTATTTCTCTGGCCTTCAGCTGAAGGACTATGGTGGCGTTGGGGGAATCAAAACGGTAAACATCCGTTCGATGGGTACCAACCATCTGGGTATCTCGTACGATGGCATAGAGTTGGGTAATGCGCAGAATGGGCAGATAGACCTGGCACAGTTTTCACTGGATAATGTGGAGGAGATTACCCTGTTTAACGGTCAGAAGAGTGCACTGCTGCAACCTGCCAGTGATTTTGGTCATGCTGGTGCGGTGTATATCCGTACGCGTGCTCCTCGTTTTAGCGATGGTCGTTCATATAACCTCCGGATGAAGGGAAAATATGGATCCAGTGACCTCTTTAAGTTGTCTGCACTATGGGAACAGAAACTATCACAGAAAGTCAGCTCGTCACTGTCGGCAGAAGGTTTGTCATCATCAGGCAAGTATGAGTTCCGTTATCTTCGTAAACGCCAGGACGGTACAGTGGCTTACGACACGACAGCAACGCGTCAGAATGGCGATATCTGGGCATTCCGTGCCGAGGGAAACCTACATGGTATGTTGGACAATGGTTTCTGGAAGCTGAAGGTTTACACCTATCACTCAGAACGTGGTATTCCTGGTGCTATCGTCAATAATGTGTGGCGTCGAGGTGAACGCCAGTGGGACCATAACACCTTTGTGCAGGGACGTTGGCAACAACAGTTGACACCGAAGTTTACCACACAGACTGTGGCCAAATATGCCTACTATCAAACTCGATACGTGAATCGTGACACCACGCAATTGATGGTGGACAATACCTATCGTCAGCAGGAGTTGCTGTTCTCTACGTCGAACGTCTACGAGCTATTGCCTTGGTGGAGTGCCTCGTTGAGCTATGACCTGCGTTGGAATAAGTTGGATGCCGACATTCGCCAGTTTGTGAATCCACAGCGTTGGAGTCACTATTTAGCATTTGCATCGGCTGTAAACTTCGAACGTTTCAAGCTTCAGGCATCGTTGTTGATGACTTCAGTGAAAGACCGTACCAATGGCCAGAACAAAGATGCTATGACAGAATGGACGCCTGCTGTATTTTTCAACGTCTATCCGCTGGCTTCACGCCATCTCTCCATCCGTGCCTATGCCAAAAAAAGTTTCCGCATGCCAACCTTCAATGACCTTTATTATACAGAGATCGGTAATGCGTTGCTGAAGCCCGAGAGTGCCCTGCAGTATAATGTCGGACTGAGTTACGACAAGCACTTCTCGAACGGTCTGCTGCGCTATGTTCACGTGCAGACAGATGCCTACTATAATACGGTACACAACAAGATTGTGGCCTATCCCAAGGGACAGCAGTTCCGTTGGACCATGCTGAATCTGGGGCGTGTACACATCAAGGGTATCGATGTGGAGGCTGAGGCTACCATCGTACCTGTCCGTCAACTATTGGTAACGGGGCGTGTGCAGTATACATGGCAACAGGCGCGTGATGTGACGGATCCTGCCGACTCGTACTATCGCCATCAGATTCCCTATATTCCCTGGCATTCCGGTTCGGCTATCGTCAACATACAGTATGGCGACTGGGACCTGAACTACAGCTTCATCTATGCCGGTGAGCGCTATAACCAGCAGGAGAACATCAAGTATAACTACATGCAACCCTGGTACACGAGTGACATTTCGCTGGCGCGAAAGTTTCATGTGTCAGGTTTCAAGTTAAGGGTGATGCTGGAAGTGAACAACGTGTTCTCGCAAGACTATGATGTGATATTGAACTATCCGATGCCTAAGCGCAACTACGGATTAACCTTGGATATGAAGATATGAGAGTATACCTACTATATATAATATTAGCTCTGTCGATGCTATTGACAGCCTGTCGTACGGACGATATCATTATCTATGCAGAAGATGAGGATACGGGCGTGAAGGCTGTGAGCAGTGAGGTAATAGGTATGTATGTGCTGAACGAGGGCAATATGGGCTCGAACAAGTGCACACTTGACTATTTGGATCTTTCAGGCAACGACAGCACCATCCACTATAACCGAAATATTTATGCTGAACGTAATCCCAATGAAGTCAAGGAGTTGGGCGATGTGGGTAACGATATCCAGATTTACGGTTCGCGCCTTTGGCTTGTGATTAACTGCTCGAACAAGGTGGAAGTGTGCCGTGCTGCAGATGCTGTCAAGATTGGCAAGGTGGACATTCCCAACTGCCGTTACGTGACGTTTGATGGTGGCTATGCCTATGTCAGTTCGTATGTGGGTCCGGTTGCTATAGATGGTGATGCACCTCGTGGTAGGGTATATAAGGTAGACACGCTGACGCTACAGAAAGTAGACTCTGTGGTAGTTGGCTATCAACCCGAAGAGATGGCTGTTATAGGAGGCAAGTTGTATGTTGCTAACAGCGGTGGCTATCGTGTGCCAGATTATGATAAGACGGTGAGTGTGGTCGATCTTACATCGTTCACTGAGGAACGTCAGATAGACGTAGCCGTCAACCTGCATCGTTGTCGTGCAGACAAGTACGGACAGTTATGGGTCAGTACCAGAGGGGACTATGATGAAAACCCTGCAGGCCTCCGCTGGCTGCAAAGTGATAATCAAGGACAGATGCAATTGAAGGGCAGAATGGATATGCCTATTTCGGACATGTGTATTGTCGGTGACTCTCTCTATTATCTGGGTACAGAGTTCAACTATACAACGATGAACTATGAACAATCGTTAGGTATCATCAATGTGCGTACACATGAGATAATAACCACTCAACTGGCGATTCCTGACAAGACTTGGTCTATGGAACAACCCTATGGCATAATCGTGCATCCTACGAATCATGATTTCTATCTGATGGATGCTAAGAACTATGTGTCAAGTGGTAATCTGCTTCATTTCAATACAGACGGTTCATTCGATTATATGGTGCGTACGGGTGATATTCCTGGACATGCGGTGTTCCTTATGAAAAATGAAAAATAAAAATATGATGAATAAATTCTATCTGATCGGTTTTAGCTTATGGCTGTCAACGGGTTTGCAAGCGCAGCGGTTGGACAATGTCACGCAGTACACTAAGTATATTGTGACAGTTGACGAGTATCTGCCGGCACCAGGACAGTTTGTCAACATGATGCCTAAATATGCACAGGGCGATGATGCTGCCAGTATGGCACAGAAATGTACTGAATCGTTGGCCAATGATCAACGCAGTGCTGTGTGCTTGGGCGGATATGGTGGGTATATCACCTTTCATTTCGACCATTCCATTGCTAACGTGCAAGGACAAGCAGACATTTTGATACAAGGTAATACCAACTTCGAGAACAATAGCGAACCGGGCATTGTCATGGTGTCGAAAGACGAGAATGGAAACGGATTGCCTGACGATACGTGGTATGAACTGAAAGGTAGTGCTGATGCTGACAGCGTGGGCAAGGTCATCTATGGCTATACGATAACCTATCAACGCCCCACAACAGAACAAAAAGACGGTAAAACCAGTACCATATCCAAGGATATCACGATAGAGCAGTATATCCCTTGGACAGACAATCAGGGCCAGAGCGGCTATGTCAGCAAGAACAGATACCATGCCCAGACGTACTATCCTTCGTGGGTCAATGATGATACCATAACGTTTGGCCCACAGACGTTACTGCCTCGGAATGGATACAATACCCAGGTATATCCTAAAGAGAATTGGATATTACAATCATTGGCATGGGGTTATGTCGATAACAAGCCCAACACTGAGGCTGAGAATGGTAGCTTCGACTTTGACCATGCTGTAGAAGTGGTGAGTCGTCAACCTGCAAAGATTGATTTTGTTGATTTCGTTCGCGTCTATACTGCTGTGAATCAGCAGTGTGGATGGATAGGCGAGACATCAACTGAGATATTAGGTGCTGAGGACTTGCATCTTGACACTTCCATCCAGCGTGTCAGAGACGCGCTGACAGGTGTACATGAAATGAAGTCATTGTCGTCGACAAATGTTTCGTATTACAATCTGCTTGGGCAAAAGACGATGCACCCACGCAAGGGACTCTATGTTAGAAACGGAAAGATTCTTATTATTCAATAAACATTTATTCATTTTTAAAATCAAACAATTATGAAAAAACAAGTGTTATTTATCTCTGCAGCATTCGTATGCGCAATGGCTGCTTTCACATCGTGTGATGTTCAAGACAATCCCAGTGGTGGTAATGTGCCAGTTCAGACTCTCCGTGTTCTGACCTTTGAGGATTCCGATTGGAAAGCTGGTACCAACTACACTGGTCAGCAATATTGGAGCACGTTGATTGACTATCCTCAGTATGGCGGCAAATATCTCGCTCCTGAAGATTATAATGCTGAGGCTTATCATTGGAGTGATGACGGCAATACTTTCCTGGCCCATATGATTATTGGTGCTTTGTTTGATGACAATCAGTATTATTATGGTGGTCATGCCGTTTCTAATTATACAGAGTTAGACCTGTCGAAGGGTGACTATCTGTCACAATTGGCAATTCCTGTTAGCAGTGGCCACAATGGTTCCAAGAACTTCTGTGTTCATTTCGGTTCAAGCACCATGATGGGTATTGCTCCTTATTTATATTTCTCTGATGATGTTGCCCGTGTCATTGACCACATGTATGTTATCCCAACAACTTATACCCTGAACAGCATCATCAATGGAGATGCATATACCCAGTCGCTGGTTAAGCAAAAGGGTAGCCTGTGGATTACAGCTACAGGTTATGATGCCGATGGCAATGAGACAGGTACAGCACAGTTCGATTTGTGCAAGGATGGTGTCTATGTCTCTGACTGGAGCAAGTTTGACCTCACTGCTCTTGGCAAGGTCATCATGGTTGTATTCGACATGGATGGTACAGACAAGGGCGATTGGGGCCTTAACACGCCTGCTTACTTTGCCTATGACGATGTCGCTGTTCAGTTCTAAATGTATAGGCTGATTTATTTATCCATATTAGCAGTATTGCTATCGTCTTGCGGGGGACAGATGCGTTCCTCCGCAGACGGTGGCGACACTGTTCGTTTTCAATATGCCCAATTGCTCAACCTGGTACGCTATCCAGGTTATACGGTAGCTACGATTAGCCATCCTTGGCGTCAGAATGCCGTGCTCCATCAGTATGTGTTGGTGCCTGCCGACAGTGTCCTGCCTGAGTTGTTGCCTGAGGGAACCTTGATTCGCACCCCTTTGCGTCGTAGCGTGGTATTTACTACCGTACATTGCTCGCTGCTAAGCATGCTCCAGCGTGAAAATAGTGTGGCTGGTGTAGCCGACTTAAAGTATATCAAGGCTCCATTTGTACAGGTTGGTGTCGATAGCGGACATATAATGGATTGTGGCGATGGTATGAGTCCTGTCATCGAGAAGATTATCGACCTGCATCCTGATGCCATGTTATTGTCGCCCTTTGAGAACAGTGGCGGCTATGGACAGTTGGAGGAAATAGATATTCCTATCGTCGAGTGTGCTGAATATATGGAAGCATCGCCATTGGGTAGGGCAGAGTGGGTGCGATTTTATGGTATGCTGTATGGCTGTGAACATGAGGCCGACAGTTTGTTTGCTCTAGTCGATAGCAGCTATCATGCCCTGAAACAACAGATATCAGGCATTAAACATCGGACTTCATCCCTGTTGGATAAGATTACTGGCTCTGTGTGGTATGTGCCTGGCGGACGTAGTACCATAGGTTGTATGCTGGCTGATGCTGGCGCTGATTATCCGTGGGCTACTGATGAACATAGCGGTTCGGTAGCATTGCCTTTCGAGACAGTCCTTGAACGTGCTGGCGAAAGCGATGTATGGCTCTTGCGTTATAGTGGTCAGCAAAAGCTGACTCGTCAGCAGTTGCTGAGCGAACATCGGGGCTATAGTCAGTTCCGTTCGTTCCGTGAGGGTAGGGTATATGGCTGTAATGTCGAGCAATCGTTGTTCTATGAGGAGTCACCCTTCCGTCCAGACCTGTTGTTAGCTGACTTTATCCGTATCTTGCACCCGGATGTCTTGCCGCATCATCCATTGCGTTATTATCACATGGTAGAATGAAAAAGTGTCTCTTTTTGGCAGTACTGATGATCGTGTTGATGATTGTCAACATTCTGGTGGGGTCTATCCATATTCCTGCCTCTGACGTGTTGAGCATCCTGATAGGCGATACAGAAGGCATACGTCCTTCCTGGCAGTATATCGTGCTACAGTCGCGTCTGCCACAGGCTATCACTGCCGTATTAGCAGGAGGAGCCTTGGCTGCAAGTGGTTTGATGTTGCAGACAGCCTTCCGTAATCCATTGGCCGATCCGGGTATTTTTGGTATCAGTAGTGGTGCCGGACTTGGTGTGGCATTGGTGATGCTTTTCTTAGGAGGTAGCATCACAGCAGGGACGGTAACGGTTTCTGGTTTCGTTGCCATCCTTGTTGCAGCCTTCTTGGGGGCTATGGCGGTCATGCTGGTCATCTTTTTCTTCTCAGGTTTAGTGCGTTCATCGGTCATGTTGCTCATAGTGGGCATTATGATTGGCTATGTCAGTAGTTCGGCAGTCACCCTGCTTAATTTCTTTGCCACTGACGAAGGTGTGAAGTCCTATGTTGTATGGGGTATGGGCTCGTTTGGTGGCGTTTCTATGCGCATGATGCCCGCTTTTGCCAGTATCACGCTGTTGGCACTGTTCTCTGCCCTTCTGCTGATAAAACCCCTCAATGCCCTGATGTTAGGCGAACGTTATGCTGAGAATTTAGGTGTTAATGTGGTTCGTGTACGCAATTGGTTGCTTGTTGTTACAGGTTTGCTGACTGCTGTTGTAACAGCTTTCTGCGGTCCTATTTCCTTTATCGGACTGGCTGTACCTCATGTGGCCCGCATGCTGCTAACCACCGATAATCACAGAACACTGTTACCCGCCACCATTTTGATGGGCTCGGTAACAGCGCTCGTCTGTAATTTGTTATGTGTATTGCCTGGTGAGAATGGCGTCATTCCTCTGAATGCCGTTACTCCATTGTTAGGAGCACCAGTTATTATCTATGTCATTCTGAAGTTTAGAGGTCAACGTTGATTGGCCAGAAAAGCTTCTGCACGCTCCAAATCCTCAGGCGTGTCAATGCCTACTGTCTCTACATCCGTCAGTCCTACACGGATGCGATAGCCGTTTTCCAACCAGCGCAACTGTTCCAGACTCTCGGCCTTCTCAAGGGGGGACTGGGGTAATTGTGTAACCTCACGTAATACCTCACGACGATAGGCGTACAAGCCAAGATGCTTGAGGTAGGGATAATGCTCCAGCCATTCCGCTTTTTCCTTGCCACGAACATAAGGAATGGTGCTACGGCTGAAATAAAGCGCAAAGCCACGAAGGTCGCAGACAATCTTTGGAGAGTTTGGGTTCTCGACGGCTTCCATTGAGTCGAAGCGTTTGCCCAAAGTACCTATCTGAGTAGTGGGGTCATCGAACAGCTGCATCAGCGTCTGCAGCTGAGAAGCCTGTACAAACGGCTCATCACCCTGAATATTGATGATGACGTCAGCATCAGTGCCGATATGCTCTACAGCCTCCTGAATACGATCGGTGCCACTCTTGTGGTCTGCACGTGTCATGATGGCACGTCCGCCAAACTGTTCTACACATTGAAAGATACGCTTGTCATCAGTGGCCACATAAGCCTCTGGAAGTACTGAGAGTGCTTGTTGATAGACACGCTGGATAACGGGCTTTCCACCTAACAGCGCCAGTGGCTTGCCTGGAAATCTGGTGGAGGCATAACGGGCAGGAATGATAGCAATGAATTTCATCGTCGTTTTTTCTTAAATTTTCTGCAAAGGTACAAAATAAAGTGAAAAGTGAAAAGCGAAAAGTGAAAAATCTCTTTTTTTTTTCTACCTTTGTAAAGTTAAACAAAACGAACACATATTCATGAATATACGATATACATTATTAATATTGTTGGCTACCGGCACCCTTGCGGCTCATGCTCAGAAGATTACACTGGGCACCTATAAGATGAAAGACGGAGGCGAATACAAGGGTGAAATGCAGGCGGGTAAGCCCCACGGAAAGGGTCGTACAGTTTGGAAGGACGGTGATGTCTTTGAAGGCGAATACGTAAAAGGCAAACGTCAGGGCTATGGTGTCTATACTTTCCTCGATGGTGAGAAATACGAAGGCGAATGGCTTCAGGATCATCAGCACGGCAAGGGTACATACTATTTCCAGAACAACAATCGTTATGAAGGTCTATGGTATCGTGACGACCAAGAAGGTCATGGTACCATGTATTATTATAATGGTGATCAGTATGACGGCAACTGGCGCCAGAACAAGCGTCATGGACAAGGCCGCTATACGCATAAGGAAGGTGCCTGGTACGAAGGTGAATGGGCTAACGACATGAAGAACGGCAAAGGTCAGTTCGATTGGGGTGACGGCTCCAGTTATACGGGTCAGTGGAAAGACAACCAGCGTTCAGGTAAGGGTACTTACAATTATGCTTCTGGCGACGTCTATATCGGTCAGTGGGCTAATGATGTCCAGCATGGAAAGGGCATCTATAAGTTCCAAAACGGTGACATTTACGAGGGTGACTATGTCAATGGTGAACGTACCGGTCAAGGTGTATTCCGCTACGCCAATGGCGATAAATATACAGGCCAGTTCCGTAAAGGTGCCAAGCAGGGGCAGGGTATGCTTGTTTGGAAGAATGGTAATCAGTACCAGGGTGAATGGAAACAAGACAAACCTAACGGACGTGGTAAGCTGACCATGAAAAATGGCGATGTCTTTGAGGGACAGTTCTTGAATGGTCAGATACATGGTGAGGGTATAGCACGCTATGCTGACGGTTCGAAATTCAAGGGACACTTCAAGCAAGGCAAGCGCCATGGGCCTGCTATCGAGGAAGATAAAGAAGGCAAGCGTTTTGAGGGCAGTTATGTGGATGATCGTCGTGATGGTCGTTTCGTTGAAAAAGACCGAAATGGCAACATCATTGCCCAAGGCAGTTACATTCGTGGCAGACGCCAGGTGGATTGAATGACAAATTACGAGTTGAGATTTTTAACATATTAAAATTAAAAGCACTATGATTATTGACAAAATTGAGAATCTGAAGAATTATGCTCAGGTGAATCCTCTGTTCCCAAAGGTCGTAGAGTTTATTGAACAGCACGACCTCAATGCTTTGGAACCTGGCAAGTATGAAATAGAAGGCAAAGACCTCTTTGTGAATATCCAAATGGCAAAGGGACGTACGCCAGAAGCTGCTGTTATTGAGACCCATAACAAGATGATTGACATTCAGATTCCTCTCTCTGATGCTGAGACGTTTGGATATACCCAGCGCGACCTGCTGCCTGCTGCTGAGTATAATGAGGAAAAAGACATCACCAAGATTCCAGACCTGGCTGCTGACAGTTATGTTACCTGCATGCCTGGCATGATGGCTATCTTCTTCCCACAGGATGGTCATGCGCCTTGTATTGCTGGTGTTCCTGAAATCAAGAAGGCTATATTCAAGGTTTCGGTTAAGTGAGTAAAATGAAAGATCTTTCATTTTCGAACGTAAGAAAGTTCAAACGAAGTTTAAAGTAAAATCATAAATACTATGGCAACAACTAAAAAGACTACGACAGCGAAAAAAGTTGCTCCGAAGAAGGTGAAGAAGGTAGAAGTGCCCCAACATATTGGGCTGGTTCGTGATGACTCATGGCTGGAACCCTTTGAACAGGCTATTCGTGGCCGTCACGATCATGCCTTATGGAAGATTGGACAGTTGACAAAGAACGGCAAGCAGACCCTGTCTCAGTTTGCCTCTGGTCATCTGTATTTCGGCCTTCACAAGTTGGCTAAGGGCTGGGTGTTCCGCGAGTGGGCACCTAATGCCACTGACATCTATCTGATTGGTGACTTCAACAATTGGCAGGAAAATGAGAAATATCGTTGCAAGCGTATTGCAGGTACTGACAATTGGGAGTTGAAACTCTCTGAGAAGGCTCTGAAGCACGGTCAGCTTTACAAGATGAAAGTGAAATGGAATGGTGGAGAAGGTGAGCGTATTCCCGCTTGGTGTCGTCGTGTGGTTCAAGACGACCAGACAAAGATTTTCTCTGCGCAGGTATGGAATCCTGAGAAACCCTATGTGTGGAAGAAAAAGACCTTCAAGCCCAACAAGGCTCCCCTGTTAATCTACGAGTGCCACGTGGGTATGGGTCAGGATGCCGAGAAAGTCGGTACCTACAAGGAATTCACTGAGAACGTACTACCACGTGTCAAAAAGGACGGCTACAACGCTATTCAGGTGATGGCTATTCAGGAACACCCGTATTATGGCTCGTTCGGCTATCATGTATCGTCGTTCTTTGCTCCCTCCAGTCGTTTTGGTACGCCTGAGGATTTGAAGGAAATGATCGACACTGCACATAAACTGGGCATTGCTGTCATTATGGATATCGTGCACTCGCACGCTGTGAAAAACGAGGTTGAGGGCTTAGGCAACCTCTGTGGTGATCCCAATCAGTTCTTCTATCCAGGCGACCGCCACGAACATCCTGCATGGGATTCGCTGTGCTTCGACTACGGTAAGGACGATGTGCTGCATTTCCTGCTCTCCAACTGCAAATACTGGCTCGAAGAGTTTAAGTTCGACGGTTTCCGCTTCGATGGTGTAACCTCCATGCTGTACTATTCGCATGGCTTGGGCGAGGCCTTTGGAGGCTATGGTGACTATTTCAATGGTCATGAGGATGATAATGCTATCTGCTATCTGACATTGGCTAACTGCCTGATTCACGAAGTCAACAAGAATGCTATTACCATTGCTGAGGAGGTGTCTGGTATGCCTGGCTTGGCTGCTAAGTTCGAGGATGGCGGTTATGGCTTCGACTACCGTATGGCCATGAACATTCCCGACTACTGGATCAAGACTATCAAGGAGGTGCGCGATGAAGACATCAACGTTTGCTCTATCTTCTGGGAAGTGAAAAACCGTCGTCCAGACGAGAAGACCATTTCCTACTGCGAGTCCCACGACCAGGCATTGGTGGGCGATAAGACCATCATCTTCCGCTTGATTGATGCTGATATGTACTGGCACTTTGCCAAGAAAGACGTCAATGACCTTGCCCAGCGTGGTATTGCCCTGCATAAGATGATTCGACTGGTGACGGCAGGTGCCATCAATGGCGGTTACCTGAATTTCATGGGTAACGAGTTTGGTCATCCTGAGTGGATTGACTTCCCACGCGAGGGTAACGGATGGTCGTACAAATATGCTCGCCGTCAATGGAACCTTGTAGACAATAAAGACCTGTGTTACCATTGGTTAGGCGATTTCGATCAGAAGATGCTTGAAGTCATCAAGAGCCAGAAAAACTTCCAAGCAACACCCGTTACAGAGATATGGCATGACGATGGTGACCAGGTGCTGTGCTACATGCGTGGCGACCTAGTCTTCGTATTCAACTTCTCGCCTACACGTTCGTATACCGACTACGGATTCCTTGTTCCTACGGGCTCTTATGAAGTGGTGCTCAACACCGATGCCAAGGAGTTTGGTGGCAATGGTTTCGCTGACGACAGCATAACCCATCTCACCAACTATGATCCGCTCTACGTTCAGGATCATAAAGAGTGGTTGAAACTCTACATCCCTGCACGCTCAGCAGTGGTACTCAGGAAACTTTAAAACAACAAAAAATGAATAAAATTGCCCAAATGTTCGTGTTTGGGCATTTTTTTTTGCAAAATGCGATTAATTTCCAATTTTATTTAGTAATTTTGCATCCAATTTAGTAAGTATACTTATTTTTATGGTACATAATATCTTTAAAGGGCTCGGTATTGCACTGATTACTCCTTTCTTGGAAGACGGTTCTGTCGACTACAAATCGCTCATCCGTCTTGTTCAGTATCAGCTGGATAATGGAGCCGACTTTTTTTGCATTCTCGCCACAACAGGTGAGACTCCAACACTGACACAAGACGAAAAACAGAAAATCAAAGACCTTATTGTAGACCTCGTTGGTGGACGCGTTCCTATCTTGATGGGATGTGGTGGTAATAATACCGCAGCTATCGTCAACGAGTTGCAGACTGGCGATTTCCGTGGCATCGACGGCATTCTGAGCGTGTGCCCATATTATAATAAGCCTTCACAGGAGGGCCTTTATCAGCATTTTAAGGCTATTGCTGCAGCTACCAAGTTGCCTGTAGTCCTTTATAATGTACCTGGTCGTACTGGTGTCAATCTGCAAGCCGCTACAACCGTTCGTCTCGCTCACGACTGCGAGAATATCGTGGCTATCAAGGAGGCTTCCGGTAATCTGGAACAAGTCGACGAGATTATCAAGAACAAGCCCAATAGTTTTGATGTCATCAGTGGTGATGATGGTTTAACGTTCCCGATGGTTAGTTGTGGTGCAGTGGGTGTCATCAGCGTCATAGGCAATGCCCTGCCTAAGGAGTTTTCAAAGATGATACGTCTGCAGATGCGTGGTGAGTACGATGCTGCCCGCAAGATTCACCACCGCTTTATCGACCTCTTCTCGCTGCTTTTTGTCGATGGCAACCCTGCTGGTGTCAAGGCCATGCTCAGCGAGATGGGTTACATCGAGAACGTGCTGCGTTTACCTTTGGTGCCTATGCGTGTCAAGAATGTGCAACGCATGAGTGAGATTCTGAAAGAACTTAAGATTTAACAATCTAAATATTTATAGCTATGCAACGACCAATACTGACAGCCTTATTTCTAATTTTGAGTGGCATCCTAATGCCTCTCTGGGCTGTCGATGAAGAAGCTCGTGAGTATAGTAAGAAATTAATACACGAATATAATCTGAAGATATCAGTAGCTCGTCGTCAGCATAACAACGAAGAATTAGGTCAGCTGATTATGCAGCGTATGGCTACCTATTACAATTCAGGTTGGAAAGACACTGTTTATAAATATTTCGACCAGGATATGGAGGAGTTGCGCCATATTGGTCAGTGGAACAACTACTATGAGGTGTGGACATTCTATATTAATTCCCTCATCTATTACAGCAACAGTAAAAATCAGGCACTTCGTGAGGTGCAGCAGATGTTTGCCGATGCAATGGATCGTCAGGAGACCTACGGCATGGGTATTGCCTATTATACGATGGGTAATGTC
The DNA here is from genome assembly GCA_017474485.1 of Prevotella sp. GTDB lineage: Bacteria > Bacteroidota > Bacteroidia > Bacteroidales > Bacteroidaceae > Prevotella. The sequence goes on along the minus strand of JAFVHO010000058.1, from coordinate 8,087 downwards.
TACTTGAACATGAACAACCTTGATGAGAGTGCCAAAGCCTACGAGAAGGGCTTACAGCAGCTGCTACAGCTGACACCGATGCCTATCTATACCAGCGAGGTGTTTTCGTATTTGGGCGATGTGCTCAATGAACAGCATAAATATGACAAACTGCAAGAACTCAGCATCCAATGGAAGGACTTTCTCAACCGTTTTATTGACGAGAATCCCAAACTTGATGCTGAACACCAGAACCTGCTCTGGTTCTATTACGATATTGCCTGTGCACAGGCTGCTATCGGACAGAACCGGCTTGATGATGCCGAGCAGATCTTAGCTCACGCCAAGGAACTCTTTGGCAATGAGAAAAGCTATGAGGGAATGGAATGGCTCTTGACTTTGGCTAATTTGCGACTCAAGCAGAATCGATTTGCTGAGGCTTTGGAACTGAACACTCGTCGTCTATGTATGATTATGCCTGGCGAGGATAAAGGCATCTATCTGGTTGTCGCTTCACAGCGTGCAGAGATTCTGAGCCGTTTGCACCGTTTTGAGGAGTCGTCGAATTTGTATAGGGAGATGTACCTATTGAAAGACTCTATTAGCGGTGCAAATACCAGGAACCAGCTGAACGAGTTGAACACTATGTTCCATGTTGACGAGTTGAAGATGGAACAGGAACGTACGCAGTTCCGTAACACGCTCTATATCATTGGTATTATCCTGCTTGCTTTGGTCATCTTTATTACGTTCCGCGTCATTGCAGCACGCCGTCTGAAGAAGGCTCACGACCAGCTGCAGGCTACCCACGAAGAACTGTTGACAGCTTACGACCAGTTGGAAGAAACTACGACAGCCAAAGAACGTATCGAGAGCGACCTGCGAATTGCACGAAACATCCAGATGGGTATGGTGCCCAGTCGATTCCCTGAACGTCCAGACCTTGATCTCTTTGCGTCGATGACGCCTGCCAAGGAGGTTGGTGGCGACCTTTACGGTTACCTGCTGATGCCTGCCGATAAACCTGAAGAGGAGGCTGACAAACTCTACTTTGCCTTGGGTGATGTATCGGGTAAGGGCGTGCCTGCCTCTCTGTTTATGGCACAGGCTACGCGCTTGTTCCGCACGTTGGCTGCTCAGGGTATGAAGCCCGATGAGATTGCCACGCGTATCAACGATGCTCTGTCGGGCGAGGATAATGAGACGGGTATGTTCGTCACCATGTTCCTCGGACTTGTCGATCTGCATACTGGTCACCTTGATTTCTGTAATGCAGGTCATAACCCGCCCGTACTGGTAGGCGAGGGTAGTGCCGACTTCATTGAAATGATTCCCAACTGCCCCATCGGACTTTGGCCTGGATTCGAGTACGAGGGCGAAGAGATAGACAATATCATGGATCGTCCGCTGTTCGTCTATACTGACGGACTCAATGAGGCTGAGAACCGTCAGCAGGAGCAGTTCACCGACGAACGCCTGCTCGACATACTGGCCAATGTGCCCTTCGAAAGTTCACAGCAGACCATCGAGATGCTGCGTGCTGAGGTAGAGAAACATCGTGATGGTGCTGAGCCTAACGACGACCTTACCATGCTATGCGTTAAAGTAATGAGTAATCAAGACAACCAATAAAACTATAAGCTTATGAGAAAGGAAATTACGATTAAGAACCAGATTGGCGAGCTTGAACGCGTCAACCAGTTTCTGGAAGAGATTGCTGCAGAACTGGAACTTGACATGGAGCTCCAGATGAATTTGAATCTGGTACTGGAGGAGATGGTGTCCAACGTCATCTTCTATGCGTATCCCGAAGGTAAGAGTGCTGAAATAGAACTCGTGGCCGAGAGTCACGGTAAGGAGCTTACCTTCGTGCTCACTGATCGAGGCAAGGAATTCGATCCTACTGCTAAAGAAGACGCTAATCCCGATATCAACCCCATGGAGCGTGACATTGGCGGTATGGGCATATACATCGTCAAGAACATCATGAACGAGGTGACCTATCAGCGTTTGGAAGGAAAGAACCTATTGACAATGACTAAAGAAATTAAATAATAATAAAATAGTAACAACAATTTAAAATATTAAGCATTATGACACAGATTATCAAAGAGAATGGTAAGACCATCATTAAGACTGGACAGCGTATTGACACGATGAACGCTCCGGAGTTTGAAAAGGAAATTCAGCCCGCATTGGCCGATGGCGGTGTGGATTTGGAGATGGACTGCTCAGAGTTGAATTACATGGCATCAAGCGGTTTGCGCGTCATTCAGAAAACCATGCGTACTGTGATGCAGCAGCGTGGACAGTTTAAGATGACCAATGTGAACGCTGAAATCTACAAGGTGCTGGCCATGACAGGCTTCACCAAGTTTATGAAGGTTGAAAAGAAGGCCGAATAATTCGTAACTCCTAATTCGTAAATATAATATGCTATACGCTTTTCTAATTGCGCTTGCCGTTGCCATTGTGCTTGGCATAGCATACTATTTCGAACTGAAGTCCAGTCGTAAGCAGGCTGACGAACAGAAGCAACTGCTTGCTGACTATCAGCGCCGTGTCGACGAGCAGCAGAAGTTGCTCGAAGACTACCGTGCACTTGAGAAGAACTTCGATAATGTTGGCGAGGGCTACGAGCAGGCACTGCTGGCCTTCGACAAGATGGAAGAGGAGAAGGAAAAGTCGCGCCAGGCTAACGAAGCCCTCGAAAAGCGCTGCAATGCCCTTTACGTCGAGTTGAACCAATTGAAGGAGCAGACCCAGAAGAAAGCTGAAATCATGAATCCTCTTATTCAGCACCTTCAGTCAGCCCTTCGTGCTACAGGTGATATTAAGTTGCAAGGCATGTTGGCTAAGGTTGTCGACCTTGATGACGTTCCTGCTGATCTGCCACCAATCAGCCGTACTGACAACGTCATGGTGACCCAAATCTCTGATGAGGCCATCCGCCTTTCTGGCATTGACAAGGCCCAATACTTGAAATTCGAGAGCATTGTTGCCCCCGATGCTGCCGTCACCATGCTTTCTACCAACCTCAGCAAGGCTGTTCGTGTCCTGACACACCTGTTGGATAATGCCCTGAAGTTCACCACCGATGGTGGTGTCAAACTCATGGTCAATGTCGATATGGAGAAGATGCAGGCCATCTACACCGTCGAGGACACAGGTTCAGGTATTGAAGCTGCTGATGCGGAACGCGTCTTCGAACCATACGTCAAGCTCAATCAGTACTTCGATGGCGAAGGTATCGGACTCACTGTAGCTCGCAACCTTGCCCGCCGTCTGGGAGGTGAACTCACGCTCGATGGCGAGTATGCAGGCCCAGGTTCCCGTTTTGTGCTCGAACTCCCTATCTGATTTGATTCACAAATAGTGTAACAAAAAGAGAGGGTGTGCCTATTTTTGACACACCCTCTCTTGCTGTTTTGAGGTGGAACCACTTTATGAGACCTCGATGGCCGCACTGAAAAACTTGTTAGTTTAGGGGAATTCCCTACGTAGTTTTAGGAATTTTGCCCCTTCATTGTAGGAATTTTCATTTTTATATTTCGTAAAAACTTCTGATCTTTGCATCGTGAAAAGGTTAGTAAAGCCTCTCACGAAACAGAAGTTTAACTTATAAAAAAATGAAGATTATGAAGAAGACAATAGTGAGCACTAATTGGCTGAATAAGGTGATTGCAGCCATGATGTTAATGGCAATCACAACAGCAATGCCGGCAATGGCAGGTAACAAGAAGAATAACGACAAGAAGCATGATGTCGTTGTAGTGAATAACCACAAGTCTGAGTCCCACTTTGACAAGGTAGACAAAGCACTCTCTCATAACGATGTTCACAAGAAGAACGCTTATCGTCCTGACGTGAAGACCACCACCATTAAGGTGAGTCGTCACGACTCTTACAAGAAAGTTGTGGCCAAGGTCGAAAATATGAAGGGCGTGATGGACACCAACTGGAATCCCCGCACCCGTGAGTTGACAGTCCGCTATGATGCCAATAAGACTTCAGCCCGCAACATCAAGCACTTCGTGGCGTAAGCCATTCCATATAATTCCAAAAGATGCTCCGGCTTGCAAACTGCAGGTCGGAGCTTTGATTATTTGGGGAAATACCTCCCAACTCGTTTCTTATAATCAAGATATTCCTGCCCGGCTTCTGCAACTATCGTATGGCGGCTTTTCCATGCCCATCGGATCATTCTTGCTCACCATGATTCTTTTACTCCTAAAAGATCCTCCATTCTGTCAATAATATAGTCAGCACCTGCCTCGTTGAGTTCCTCTCTGCTCCCGTTGCCCCAAGTCACGCCACAAGTCTTAGCTCCAGCATTGGCTCCCATCAGTATGTCAACGGCCATATCTCCGACAACGAGAGTTTCGTTGGCATTAGAGTGCATCGCAGCGAGTGTCTTCAGTACAGGTTCCGGTTTTGGCTTCGCCTCCTTCACGTCATCAGCTCCAATTAAATAAGAGATGTAATCGGCTATACCCATATTGTGAGTTAGTTCTATCAGTGAATTGCGCGAACGGGACGAAGCGATAGTGAGTACGAAACCTTGTTCTTTCAGAGTTTTCAAGGTTTTGACAACACCTGGAAAGGCCTCAGGCGTAATCTTCTGAAGATTCTCATTGAAGATTCTGCGATAGGTTTCAGCACAGCGGGGAATGAGTTCATCCTGAATATCAGGGAACAGTGTCTTGAAGCATCCAGCCAACGGCAAGCCTATAGTGGATGCACACTCTGCCTCAGTGCGACTTGGCAGTTGCATCTTCTTGATGGTCATTTGCATCGTCGTGACGATGTTCCGTCTGGTGTCGCCAAGCGTCCCGTCAAAGTCGAATATGATCAGTTTTATGCTCATTGCTTCTTCTTTTGAATATCACGATAGTCAGAGAGCAGATTCCAAATACCATCTTCTGATAGTACTCCGCGTTTGAGGTCTGGGGGAATATTCTCTGCTTCATCAGCAGCAAAGTCCAGTTTCCACAACTCACTGCCATAGTATTTACTGAGTTCGGCAACATCTTCTTTGATAGCCTTCAACGAAGCTGCAGACTCATCTTTGATGGCAGCTAAGGCATTATTGAAGCGTTGCTCCATCCACTTGATTCGCTCAATTTGTAAAAGTTCACAAATCGAGTCTTCTCTGATGATCTTTGGTGCAGACTTGCCTGCCAGCACTAGCACCTTTTTGTCATTGCGATAGATATGTAGCTGACGAGAGCGGACTACTGCTGTCAGTTCTGGGTCATCCTGCATGGCTATCCATAGAGAATGATATATGCCATCCTTTTCGAATAGCTTGCGTTGCAGGTGCGAACACATGTTTGTCGTATCAATCGTCATCTTTCGTCCAAGTCATTTTTATGTGAGGAATGCCATCGAGCGTGAAGATGTCGGATGACTGCTTGAATCCTACGCTTTCATAGAATCCTTTGGCATACTCCTGTGCCTCAATATCTATAAGTGTTGCGCCGAAATGCTCTATGGCAGCATCAATGGCATGAAGCATAATCTGCTTGCCATACCCTTTACCTCGTTCTGTGGTGATAACTCTGCCTATCGAAATTTCCTTCATGTGAGTGCCGGCAGGGCATACACGAGCCAAGGCAACGATCTTATCTGCTACGTTCAGCCATAAGTGGATGGACTTCTGGTCATCCCCGTCCATGTCCTGATAGACGCAGTTCTGCTCAACCACGAATACCTCACTACGCACTCTAAGGAGTTCGTATAACTCATCCGTGGTCAGTTCCTGGAATGTTTTCTTATGCAGTATCGGCTCAATGGTCATACAATCTCTTCCAATTCGCCCGTCTCTGAATCAATGATAAACCCGCGAACCACTATATCCTTCGGCACCAGCGGATGGGTCTTGATTTCCCCAATTCCCCCTGCTTTATAGCCGTCCCCCAGCAGGGGACTCATAATGTTGTATTCAATAATCTGGTCTATCATATCACAAAACATATTAAATCTGGGTGTAAAGATACGAAAAATCTATGAAAATTTGCTACCTTTGTGCCAAGATTTGAGAATTATTAGGATTTGATTCAGAAACAGATAACTACAGAGAACGCCAACGACGGGCAATTGAGACAGCTCTACGAAACGGCATTCCCCAAGGAAGAACAGATTCCCTGGGATGACTTGGTACGGTTGATTGGCGAGATGCATCTTGACTTTACGGCTTATTATGATTATGAAAAATTCATAGGTTTCACTATTGTCTATCCCAGACCCTCGTACAACTGGTTCTGGTACTTTGCTGTTAAGGAAGAACTGCGTGGAAAAGGATTTGGGCAGAAGATCCTCAACCAACTGACAGATAAATATCAGGGGCAATCATGTGTCCTGGATATGGAGTCACCTCGTCAGGAGTGTGACAACAAGGAGCAAAGGCTGCGTCGCCATGCGTTCTATCTCCGTAACGGGTTCCGTGACACCAACGTCTATCGCTGTTGGGATGACTTGGAAATGACCATTATGATGACTGGATCCGGAACGTTTACAATGCAGAATTGGGATGAGATAGTTGGAGAGTTAAGGAAATACTGGACGTGGGATAAAAAATAACGATATGGCTTACATGAATAAATACCAGTCAGATGATTATCGGCGCGATGAGCTGATACGTATCATCGAGCACTCTGTTGAGAAACTGACTTTGGCTGAGTTGGAGGCACTGTATTATGACATGACCACGAAATCCTATATAAACGATTAATCGCATGAAGGAAGACAAAGAAGGGCTGACAGCGCTCATCAAAGTCTGTCAGTCCCTCTCTTACATCTTACTTCTTCCGTCTTACATCGGAATCGGCCCATGCCATGCATGAGGCCGCTACGCTGTCATCCTGCTGGACATCAGCGACCTGTACAACGAGGTTTTCGACGAACTTCTGTTAGAGCGTTCGCCTCGCGGCACCTACTGGCTTCACTTCGCAGTAAGGCCATCAGGTAATCGTCGTAAGATAAGGCTGATTCAGACGTAACAGTTTCCTAAAAACTCAAAATTTCTTCCCATTCATGTCATCATGAGTGGGATTTTTTTTGTATCTTTGCAAAAATTATCGATTATGTGGTATGAAAAAAACTTATTTGTATTCGCAGTTGCTATAATCGCTATTTTGAGTTGTGCAACACAACAGGAGAGGGTAGAGCGTAAGGAACTGATGCGGAAAACGGTGAGGGAGGCTGTGTCAAAAAGGGATATGCGTATCGAAATCTTATCGATGAATGCGATGCGGTATGGGAACAGGAATGTCGGCGCGGACTTCTTCCTGGAGGTGCATGGCGACTCGGTTCGCAGCTATTTGCCGTATCTGGGAGTGGCTCATCAGGCGCCTATGATGTCACCTGGCATCGGGCTGAACTTCGACACGCGGGCTATATCTATTAAGGAAAGTCATCCCAAAGTGGATCTGTCGCGACTGGAGATTGACTTGCGAACGAGTGAGGACCGATACTTTTATGCTGTTGAGTTATACGACTCTGGCAAGGCATACATCCACGTCAGTTCGCAGAATCGTGACCCTATCAGTTTCGATGGGGAATTGGTGACAATAAGTGACAAATAAATAACAGATATGGCCTACACGTATAAATATCCAAGACTGGTTGTTGCAAGACCCACCACCGCAAAAGAGAGGTACGTCGTACTCGATGCACTACGTGGACTGGCACTACTGGGTATAGCCTTGGCCAATTTCCCTGAGTTCGCGCTATGGACGTTCCTGTCGGCAGACGAGCAATCAGCCATGCCGACAGCAGGTGTTGACAGGATAGTAAGGTTCCTGCAATATATGCTGGTGGACGGTAAGTTCTACACCATCTTCTCACTGCTCTTCGGCGTGGGGTTCGCGCTGATACTGAGCCGTCACTCCGTATCGCTGTTTGTGCGACGGATGGTGATACTGATAGCCATCGGCGCATGCCACCTGATGTTCATCTGGAGTGGTGACATCCTGCTGCTCTATGCCATCGGAGGACTATTGCTTACGTTGTGCCTGCGGTTGAGAGACAAGATATTGCTATGGTTGGCTGCATGTCTGATACTGATTCCTGTAGGCCTTGATGCGCTGACGGAGTATGCCGGCATT
>JAFVHO010000057.1 GCA_017474485.1 Prevotella sp. | reverse complement strand
TCTTCTTTCTGCATCTTGGCAATCTCTGTTTCCAACATCGACTGAGCCTCATCCGTACGGTCCACATGGATATACACGCCATTTCCAGCCTGTGCTATCTGTTTACCAACTGACTCGTTCAGTTTGGTAGTCACTACATTGCCGTCCATATCCTTCTTGAACTGATTATTACCCATTGGAATCGGTCCACCTTGCGGAGTTCCCACCGATAGCACAAAGATGCGTACACCCATCTCCTTCGCCATCTGAGCTGCCTCAATAGCATTTTGCTCGTTATCCTCGGCATCTGTGATAAGAATCAATGCCTTACCCGTTGTCGTATTTTGGGTAAATCCAGCAACTGACTTCTGAATAGCATCTCCCAAGTCCGTTCCCTGCAAGGTGATGGTCTTAGGGTCAAGTTGGTCAAGAAACATCTTTGCCGATACATAGTCCGACGTGATGGGCAACAGGGTGATAGACGTTCCAGCGAATGCTACCAGACCCAGTTTGTCCTCATCCAGCTGGTCGATGAGTTTGCTGACAATCATCTTCGACTTCCCCAAACGATTGGGCGAGATATCCTCACACAGCATCGAGTTCGACACATCGACTGCGATAACAGCCTCAATACCCGAACGCTTGAATTCTTCGTTTCGCATACCATACTGAGGGCGTGCCATGATAAAGATGATGAGTGAAAGCGCAATCATCAGCAGAGCGAACTTCACGACAGGACGTGCTGACGATACATCGGGCATCAAATGCGCCAAGAGGTCTGGGTCGCCAAACTTAGCCAGATTACGCTTACGACGATACCTCAGAAACACAAACAGGGCTGTGAACAGCGGTATCAGCGTCAGCAGGTATAGATATATGGGATGTGCAAATCTAAACATTGTCTTCAACATTTTATGGAAGGCGGCGCAATACCACCATCCGCATCAACAATTCTAACAAGAACACTATCAGCGCAGCGAGCGCAAAGGGTTCAAACAGTTCACCACGTTTGCTATACTGTCGCACATTAAACTTCGTACGCTCCATCTTATCGATGTCGTTATAGATGGCATCAAGTTCAGCATTCCGTTGTGCGCGGAAGTACTGGCCTCCTGTCTCCTTGGATATCTTTGTCATCGTGGCCTCGTCGATTTCAACTGGCAGACTCACAGTTCCGCCCGTAGGCAGAGGGTATGGAGCCATACCTGTCGTACCGATACCGATGGTATAGATACGCACCTTCTGTTTCTTGGCAATCTCGGCTGCTGTGACGGGCGAAATGTTTCCTGCGTTGTTCACACCGTCAGTCAACAGGATAATCACCTTCGATTTTGCCTTGCTCTCACGCAGACGCAACAGTGCGTTCATGATTCCGTCGCCGATTGCTGTTCCGTCATCAATGGTTCCCTTGGCAGCCATCCTTGTGTCGGCACTCGCATACAGATTCATCAACGCTGCATGGTCGGTAGTGAGCGGACACTGAGTATAGGCTTCACCAGCAAAGAACGTCAGACCAATGTTATCATTCATACGCTTCTCTATGAAGTGCTGGGCAATCTCGCGCAAAGCCTCTACACGGTTAGGTTTGAAGTCCTGAGCCAGCATACTGGTCGACACATCGACTGCCAACATGATATCGATACCTTCCACATCAGTATCGCTCCACGAATGCTTGCTTTGCGGACGAGCCAAGATGCACACCACCAATGTAATAAGTATGATACGCAAGAGGAAAGGCACATGAATGAGGTACTGACGCAAAGACTTTGGCAGGGCTTTGTATTTCGATGCTTCAGGCATCTTCAGCGTCGCCCTACTCTTCTTGCTTCGCATCACATACCAGATGATATAAGGTATGAGAACCGTCAGTAATATGAAATAATATGGATTACTGAATACCATAATGCTTCATCATTTTTAGATAAACAGATAATACAAACGATAGACGAGGAAGCAGGTCACAACGATGATAGCAATCGCCACAGCCGCAATGCTTGCTATCAGGATTGCCTTCGCAATCTTTGAGCGCTTCTCCTCTACCACAATCTCCGTTGGTTGCGGTTTGGTTTCCTCCTCTATCTTTGTCTGATTGATATACTCTACAGCCGTCACGAGGTTGCGGTCGTTCTCGTTGATGAGGGTTGTGTATTTGGCAAATTTCACCAAGTCGGCTGTTTGGAACAGTTCACGCAACTCTCGCAGAGCCTCTTCGTCGTTCTCTGCCTGCAGATGTTCGATAATCTCACTCGATGTCATCTCCATCGCGCTGAACTTGAAACGCTCGGAGATATACTGACGCAAGGTATCCGTCAACTGGGTGTAATACTCCTTCGAGTCTTCGCTCTGAACCAGATTATCCTCCTTGATCTGTGCTATCTTCTGCATCGCTACCTTATGCGGCGCAATGTGTTGACGCAACTTGATGCGGTGAATGATCGGTTTGTTGGTAATCAGACGAATTACCACATAAATCAGCAACGCAGCCAGGATCAGCAGCCCTATCACCATCCAGATAACCGGTTTCCAGTCGTCCCAGCTGAACGGAGGTTTCATCTCGGGCTTGAATCCGCAGATACTGTCCACCTTCATCGTATCTATATTGACGGTCAACACCTTTAGGGCAAGGTTCGTCTTCGCCTGATAGTCCTTACCATCCACCTTCACAGTGATAGGCGGGATGTAGTAAAGGGCAGAATCGAACGAAGTGATCACATAGCGCTGAGTGAGCACCATTCGTTTGCCGTCGTTGAGCAACTGAGTATCAGGTCCCGAGGTGTTCACCACCTCTATACCTGGTATCATCTGCTGCAAGGAGTCGTAGTGTGCAAACTCCACCTTCTTGCCAGCATCTGCACTCACATCCACCGTGATGCCCACTTGCTGCCCAATGAAAATGCGGGTCGAGTCAATCTTGGCATCTACCGTTACCTGCGCACTGAGCGATATCACACTACACCACGCAACAAACAAGACTATGATTCGTATTGCTTTCAACTCTTATCTTAATTCTTAATTCTTCAACTAACAACTAGTTCAAAAGTCTAAACACCATCAGCTTCTCCTTCTGAACAGATTCATCAACGACTTCACGAAATCCTCATCCGTACGCACCGAGATATTATCCACGTTCGATTTCGTCAGCATCGTGTTCAGTTTACCCTGATGCTGCACCCACCACTCGCGATGTGCACGTCGCACAGCCGACGAAGCTGTATCAAGCCAGAGTTCCTCACCCGTCTCAGCATCAGCCAAACGAATCAAACCCACATTCGGTAGCTCCGTCATACGCTGGTCATACACCTGAATGGCAACCACATCATGGCGCCTGTTGGCAATCGTCAGCTCCTGCTGGAAGTCCTTGGCATTGTAGAAATCGCTGAGCAGGAACACCGTACAGTGTTTCTTGATGGCATTCGTCATAAACTCTACTGCCTGACCTATATCCGTCTTGCTGCTCTCCGGTTGGAAATTCAGCAGTTCGCGGATGATGAGCAGGATGTGTTTACGGCCTTTCTTCGGAGGAATGAACTTCTCCACCTTGTCCGAGAAAAAGATGACACCAATCTTATCGTTGTTCTGGATGGCAGAGAAAGCCAACGTAGCTGCAATCTCAGTCACCATCTGACGCTTGGTCTGACTGATTGTTCCAAAGTCCAGACTGCCCGACACATCGACCAGCAGAATCACGGTCAGCTCACGTTCCTCCTCAAACACCTTCACGAACGGTTTGTCGAAACGGGCTGTCACATTCCAGTCGATATCGCGCACATCGTCACCATACTGATATTCACGAACTTCAGAGAAAGCCATACCTCTACCCTTGAAGGCAGAGTGGTATTCTCCAGCAAAGATATTGTTGGAGAGTCCACGCGTCTTTATTTCTATCTTCCTTACCTGACTAAGCAGTTCTGAAGTTTCCACCTTCTTATTTACAATTTAACGATTTACAATTTACTATTTCTTAAATTTTTATATTTTTGCATTTTTACATTATGCATTATGAAACTTTAGTTCGACGTAGTCAATTATGCATTATGCATT
>JAFVHO010000056.1 GCA_017474485.1 Prevotella sp. | reverse complement strand
TGTGGGGCATGTTTCCTCTACATTGACATCCATTGCCGGACGTACACGCTGACGCGTAATTTGCATCAGTCCAAACTTCGACAGCGGTAGGATGTTATGGCGTGCTCTGTCCTTCTGCATGTTCTTGCACATGCGTTCATAAAGCATCTGTCGGTCTTCAGCCAGATTCATATCGATGAAGTCCACCACGATGATGCCGCCCATGTCGCGTAGTCGCAGCTGGCGTGCCAGCTCGTCGGCAGCACCGAGGTTCACCTCCAGTGCGTTGGCTTCTTGACCGTTTTCTGCGCGAGTGCGATTTCCCGAGTTCACATCTACCACATGCATGGCTTCAGTCTGTTGGATGATAAGATAGGCTCCCCGTTTGTAGTTCACTGTCTTTCCAAAGCTCGACTTAAGCTGTTTGGTAACGTTGAAGTTGTCGAAGATGGGCACTGTGCCATTATATTTCTTCACAATGTCCTTCTTCTCAGGTGCAATCAAGTCCACATAGTCCTTAACCTGGTTGTAGATGTCGTCATCGTTCACGTAGATGCCATCGTACGTTGGGTCGAACACGTCACGCAGCAGGGCAACGGCTCTGCCAGTCTCCTCAAAGCACAACTGAGGCGTCTTGGTAGCCTTTTGTGCTTTGGTAATGGTGTCTTCCCAGCGTTTCATGAGCACCTTCATCTCTGCATCGAGCTCTGCCACACGTTTGCCTTCGGCCGATGTACGTACAATGACGCCGAAGTTCTTGGGGCGTATGCTCTGCACGAGCTGTTTCAGTCGGGTGCGTTCCTCGCCTTTCTTGATTTTAGAGGATACTGAAACTTTATCGCCAAAGGGCATTAGCACCATGTAACGTCCAGCAAAACTGAGTTCGCAGCTCAGTCGCGGTCCTTTGGTGTTAATGGGTTCTTTCACCACCTGTACCAGTATTTCCTGTCCTTGTTTCAACGTGGTTTGCACGCTGCCTTCTTTCGGTAGGTCGGGTAGGCGGGTGGCTTTCGAGATGGGATAAAGTTTCTTTTTGTCGCTTTGTACCTGTTTCAGATACTTTTCGTAAGAGCTGAATTGAGTGCCGAGGTCAAGATAGTGCAAGAAGGCATCGCGCTCAGAGCCTACTTCTACAAAGCAGGCATTCAATCCGGGCATAAGCTTACGCACACGTCCCAGATAAATGTTGCCTACAGAGTAACTGGCCTCCTCTCGTTTTTCGTTCTGGTATTCCACCAGATTCTTATCTTCGAGCAGGGCTATCGATATCTCTTTAGGCTGAACATCGATGATTACTTCACTTGTCATTAACTCTTAACTTTTTACTCTTAAATAGAAAGGAGCGCTTCGGCTTTGTTTTTTTGCCGATAGCACTCCTTCCACACATTTCTCTTTTCTGCTTCATCCGTCAGAACTTATTTGCTCTTATGACGATTCTTGCGCAGTCTCTTCTTACGCTTGTGAGTAGCCATCTTGTGGCCTTTCTTCTTTTTTCCGTTTGGCATAATGTTTAACTATTTTAATTATTTGTTTGATAATTATCGTTCATGTCTCTTACTTCATTCTTTCTACGAAGCTCTTCGCAGGCTTGAAGTGGGGAATGTCGTGGGCATCAATTACTATGGTAGTGTTCTTCGAAATGTTACGGGCCGTCTTCTTAGCGCGACGCTTTACAGTAAATGTACCAAAACCACGCAGGTATACGTTCTCCTTATTTTCGGCCATACAAATACGGATCTCCTCCATGAAAGCCTCTACCGTTGCTAAGACATCCTTCTTTGGAAGGCCTGTATCTTCAGCGATTTTGTTAATAATATCTGCTTTTGTCATTGCTGTTTTTTATATTAATTCGTATTTCGGACTGCAAAGTTACTAATTTTCAGTCAGATATAAAAATAATCTTTGCATTTTTTAGCTAAAATACTCAATTTTTTTTTCTTTTGCCTTGTTTTTGGCCTATTTAAAATATATATAATAAGGAACGTGTGCGCGACTCACTTATTCAACATCTTCTTTTTCCATTTGAGCTTTCAACTACTTTGCTCATTTATCTTGTCCACTGAATTGTTTGATTCTCTGTTCTTCCGATAATTTGCAAATCAGCAGGGTATCATTGTTCTCAGCCACGATGAATCCATCCAAGCCCTGAATCACGACCTTCTTTTCCTGTGTGGTATGAATGATGTTGTTGTGGCTTTCGAATAGTGTGATATCCTGACCTATGCAGGCATTGCCATACAGGTCCTTTTTAGTCTGCTGGTGTAGTGAGCCCCATGTGCCCAAATCGCTCCATCCGAAGTCGGCAGGGCAGACAAAAATTTCCTCGGCCTTTTCCATAATAGCATAGTCCACTGAGATGTTTTCACACTCAGGAAACAGCTTGTCTATCTCTGCCTGTTCCTTGTCTGTACCATATACAGGCAAGAGGCTTTCGAATATCTTCGACATTGTAGGCTGGTAGATGCGGAAGGCATTGACGATGGTGTTCACGTTCCAAATGAAGATACCCGCATTCCAGAAATAGTTGTTTTTCTTGATATACTGCTGGGCAGTAGCCAAATCAGGCTTTTCGCGGAACGAGTCCACGCGGAAAATCTCTTTATTTCTCAGGGACTGTGCCGAGAGGTTAGCCTCAATATAGCCATAACCTGTTTCAGGACGGTTAGGCTTCATACCCAGTGTGATGATGGCATCGCTCTCGCCTGAGAACTTCAGACATGCGCTCACCACGCGCTGGAATTCCTGTACGTTCATGACGATATGGTCGCTGGGCGTCACAACGATGTTTGCCTTCGGGTCTTTCGACTTGATGCGCCACGATACGTAGGCAATGCATGGTGCCGTATTCCTGCGGCACGGCTCACAAAGAATGTGGTCCTGTGGCATGTTGGGCAACTGTTCAGCTACCGTGTCGGCATAGTTTTTATTCGTTACTACCCATATATTCTCGGCATCGACGATACCCTGAAAACGTTCCACTGTTAGTTGTAATAGTGACTTGCCAATGCCCATCACATCGATAAACTGCTTCGGCTTCTCAGCCGTACTCATAGGCCAGAAACGGCTTCCCACGCCGCCTGCCATGATGACCAGATGATTATTGATTCTTGCCATAATCTGCAATAAGTTAATGAATAGAATGTGGCAAAATTACAACATTTTTATAAAATAACCAAATAATAGCCCCGCTTTTTTCAAGCGAGGCTATTTTTCTTGCTTCAAATTCATATCAATCCTTTTTCTTTATCCATGTCTTGATAGCAAACCAGACGATGGCGGCAATGACGAGAGCCAAGATAATGAGTTTAATGTACTCAGCATACTCGCTGATCTTGTCGTTTAACTGGTCTTCGGGCACAATGGTATGTAGATACCAGCCGAGGCCTGCAAGAATGGCATGCCAGCAACCAGCACCAATGGTGGTGTAGAGCAGGAACTTCCAGTAGTTCATACGGGCTAAACCGGCAGGAATCGAAATAAGGTGACGGATGCCGGGGATGAGACGGCCAGTTAGTGTAGCCACGATGCCGTGCTCGTCGAAGTAACGTTCACTTTTCTCTACCTTCTCTTGGTTCAGCAGACACATCTTGCCCCACTTGCTGTTGGCGAACTTGTAGATGACGGGACGTCCAACGTAGAGTGCCACAACATAGTTGATAGAGGCACCGAGGTCGGCACCGATGGTGGCAAAGAGGATGACCAGCCACACGTCTAACTGTCCGCTGGCGGCATGATAGGCCGCTGGGGTTACTACGAATTCAGAGGGTACGGGTACCACGGTGCTCTCTAAAAGCATCAAAAACAGGATGGTACCGTAGTTCAGGTTACCTAAAAGTGTTGTTATAAAGTTCATTATAATGTTCTTTTTTATTACGACATTTCTATATTTTGACATTATGGATTCAGTCGAAGCCGTTGCTCCATATAACTGACATATTCATTAACGGGAATACCCTCAGGAAAAAGGCAGCTGAGCACGCTCTTGGCTTCGTGCGGATCTTGTTCGACAGCCAGTTGTAAATATTTTAGAAAATCTTCAGTATTTCCCATATCATAGCAGCACAGTGCCATATAGGCATTGCCGCTCTTGTAGTCTGGATAGTAGTCGTGCACCAATTGGAAGAACTTGAGTAGCATTTGATAACAAGCGTTCAGATAGCGATTGTCGTAAAGCGACACAATAATGCGCAACAGTACATTGGGAGCGTTATTACTTTGAAGGATGGCTTGTTTGAAGGACTCTTCGGCTTCGGCTATCTTGTTGTTCTGCAATAGGATATGTCCTTTTACCACCAATATGTCCACATGGTCGCAATCCAACTTCAGGGTTTTGTCGAGCATCTTGATGGCCTGTCCAACTTGATGCAGGGCACCATAGCAGAATGCTAGTTCTTGATAGATCTGCACAAGGAATTGGGAGTCCTTGGGAGCTACGGCCAGTGCCATGCGCAGTACCGGTAGCGCCTCTTCGTTGCGATTCATGTTGACCAGACAAACGCCTTGATGCAGGAAACCAAACTCGTCGTCAGGCACCAACTCACAATATTTCTGATAGTATTTCTGTGCTTCCTCGTAGTTGCCCAAACGTAGCAGTCCGCTGGCTTTGCTACTAACGGCATCAGGGTCATTCGGGTCGATAGCGATGGCATACTCAGAACTGGTGATGGCATTGGAGTATTCCTCGTTCATGAATTGTGCCGAAGCCAGTGCGTTCCAATAATGTTTCGAGAAGGGATGGTGATCGATAAGTTCGTTGAAAATGCGTTCAGAGTCCTTATATTTGCCCAGCCCGAATAGCGTACGCCCCATCAGTTCCTTGAAGTCGTCGCTTTCGTCTCCTCTGGATCGTAGCATCCATTCGTATGCTTTCTCGCTCTGATTGTAGTCGATGTAGAGGTTGGCACAGTCACGCACAAAGTCCTCATACTCATCTGGTTCAACACTTTTGCCATATTCGCGCAGATAGTGGTCTGCCCCTTTGATGTCGCCTTGGGCAATCATGATTTCTGCTACCAAATAGTGATAGTCAGGGTCGTCGTGGTTC
This sequence comes from Prevotella sp., assembly GCA_017474485.1. Classification (GTDB taxonomy): domain Bacteria; phylum Bacteroidota; class Bacteroidia; order Bacteroidales; family Bacteroidaceae; genus Prevotella. Next base: position 16,537 of record JAFVHO010000056.1, on the reverse strand, counting down.
TCAATTTCGTCGCGATAGAAGCCAGCTTGTGCAAAATCGCCCTCGGACAATGCTTTACGGGCCTTGAAAACGTTGGGGAGCGTTGCCGAGGGGTAGAGCTCAAGGGCATAGTCGATAGCAGCTTCGGCCTTGTCGTCTAAGCCCTGCCATGAGTAGTAGTCAGCCAAGTCCACTAAGTCATCAGCATCCATAAATGGGTTGCTGCCCGCATTTATGGATGCCTCGTAGCTTTCCAGTAATTCCTGGAACTCTTCGCTTTTGAAATATTCTTCGTCGATATTCAAATTCTTATCTCTTCCAAGTGTCCTTTAATCCAACAGTCTTGTTAAATACCAGATGATCTGGAGTTGAATCGAGGTCGAGTGTAAAATAGCCAATACGCTGGAACTGCAGGAAGTCACCAGCCTTCTTCTCCTTCAGGAAGGGCTCGACAACACAATTGTCGAGCACAATGAGGGACTGTGGGTTCAGCAGGTCGCGGAAGTCGCGTTCGTCAGCACTGGGATTCTCGATGGCGAACAGACGGTCATATAGGCGAACCTCGGCCTTGACGGCATCCTGACAGTTCACCCAGTGCAACGTCTTACCCTTGATCTTGCGGTCGGCACCAGGCTGTCCGCTACGTGTCTCAGGGTCGTATGTAGCGTAGACGGTGGTTACGTTACCCTCGGCGTCCTTGTCGCAGGGGTGCACTTCGTCACACTTGATGATATAGGCATTCTTCAGACGTACTTCTTTACCTGGAGCCAGACGCTGGAACTTCTTCTCAGCTACCTCCATGAAGTCGTCGCGCTCAATCCACAGTTCTCGGCTGAAGGTAATGGTGTGCTTGCCGTCTGCCTCATTTTCAGGATTGTTTACAGCCTCCATCTCCTCGGTTTTACCTTCAGGATAGTTGGTTAGGACGAGCTTGATGGGGTCCAGTACGGCGCTGACACGCGTAGCCTTCTTGTTCAAGTCGTCGCGTACGTTCGACTCTAGCAGGGCGAAGTCGTTCAGGGCGTCGAACTTGGTGTAGCCGATGGCGTTGATGAAGTTACGCACACTCTGCGACGAATAGCCGCGGCGACGCATACCACATACGGTCGGCATGCGTGGGTCATCCCAGCCATTTACCAGTTTTTCGTCCACTAGTGCCTTCAGCTTGCGTTTCGACATCACTGTATAGGTGATATTCAGACGGTTGAACTCAATCTGGCGTGTGCCGTCATACTTTTCGTCAACAATGTCAGGGTTATATTCGCCGGCTTTACCCTCGGCAATCTGTTCCTTGATGTATTCGCGCAACAGTTCCACGAACTTGTCGTACAGCGGACGGTGAGGCACGAACTCCAGCGTGCAGATAGAGTGAGTGACCCCCTCGAAGTAGTCGCTTTGTCCGTGGGCAAAGTCGTACATCGGATAGCAGTGCCACTTCGTACCCGTACGGTGATGAGGAATCTGAATGATACGATAGATAATCGGGTCACGGAAGTGCATGTTGGGATTGGCCATATCCAGCTTGGCACGCAGCACCATGCTTCCCTCAACGGCCTCAGGAGTATTCATCTGTTCGAACAGACGCAAGTTCTCCTCAATGGGACGGTCGCGGAACGGACTGGGACGTCCAGGTTGTGTGGGCGTACCCTTCTGCTCGGCAATCTGTTCCGAGGTCTGCTCGTCGACGTAGGCCAGACCCTTCTTGATGAGCCATACAGCAAAGTCCCACAGTTTCTCGAAATAGTCGGAGGCGTAGTACACGTTCTCCCAGTGGAAACCGAGCCACTTGATGTCGCTCATGATATTCTCCACATATTCCGTATTTTCCTTCGTGGGGTTCGTATCGTCGAAACGCAGGTTACAGATACCGCCAAACTCCTCGGCAGCACCGAAGTCCATGCAGATGGCCTTGGCGTGTCCAATGTGTATATATCCGTTGGGCTCTGGTGGGAAACGCGTCTGAATACGTCCACCATTCTTACCTGCTTCCAGGTCTTCCTTCACAAACTGTTCTACAAAGCTGAAGCTCTTCTTTTCCTCACTTTCAGTCATAATCTTTTCTTCCATATTTTTATTTCTTATTTGTTTCTTACTTACCTCTCACTTCTCACCTCTCACCTCTATTTAATTCCCCTCTCGTTGAGCGCCTTGGTATATTTTGCAGCATTTTTTAAGTGCTCTTGATAAGTGCGGGCAAAATTATGCGTTCCTGAGAAGTCCTCCTTGGCACACATATAGAGGTAGTCGTGACTGGCTGCATTTAGCACGGCGTCAATACCCTTGATAGAAGCAATTTTGATGGGACCAGGAGGCAGTCCTTTATTCTTATATGTATTATAAGGTGAGTCAATGAATAGCAACTTCTGCCAGATACGCTTCAGTTCAAACTGCTTCAGGGCAAACTTGATGGTTGGGTCGGCCTGCAGGGGCATATTTGTCTTTAATCTATTCAGGTACATGCCTGCTATCATGGGCTTTTCTGCAGTGTTAGCCGTTTCCTCGTCGATGATGCTGGCCAAAGTACATACCTCAACAGGTGTAAGCTGCTTCTCAGCCGCCTTGGCTTCGCGTTCACCCTGCCAGAAATGCTGGTGTTCTTTCTCCATGCGTTGCATCAGGGCGTCTATGCTCATGTTCCAATACACGTCGTAGGTGTTGGGTACAAACAGGGCGGCAACGGTACAGGTGTCGTAGCCATATTTTTGGCACATCTCGTCGCTATAGAGTGCATCGGCAATGGTGGCAGAGTCAAGCATCAGTTTCTTGCTCAAAACGCTGGCCAGACGGTCCATCGTGCGTACCTCGGGAATAGTGAGGTTGAGACTGGTCTGCTGACCGTTCTTCAGTTTGCGGAACAGCGTAAAGGCACCCTCGTTGGGTTCTAGGGCGTAGCGTCCCGTCCGTACGTTTTCGCTGTAGTCGCTATGACGCATCAGCGTGGCGAGTCCTGTCAATCCTGCCGTATGACTCATAGGCCGCAGGTGCATGATAACTGAGTCCTGCGTGTCATCGTCGTCAATATACAGATACTGCGTGCTGTCGGCCATGGAAACAGGCGTGAGCGCATAAAAGACGGTAAGGCCTATTATGAGCAGTAAACCGATTGCGGCAATATACAGATATGTGCGTGATTGCAACGCCACACTCTGACCAACGGTCTGAGAATTCAGTTTTTTCATCACTTTCTTTATTATTTCGCTGCAAAATTACAAAAAAAAATCCTAATTACACATATTTCGCAACAATAAATATTTGCTTAGTTGGAGAAATTTGCTTACCTTTGCATCTGATTAATATTTCAGGACCTGAAATATTTATTCCAAGACCTGGAATATATATTCCAAGGCCTGAAACATTAAGCGCACAGTATAGGAATAAAAAATAGCATTAAGTAAAAGAAAATAAAAATAGCGATTATGGCAAATTATGTAGTAAAGGAGATGCCTGAGGGCATGAACAGCAGCAACGGCAAAATGTTTCCCAAGATGCAAGTTTATACAGAGTTCGATTACGACAAGGTGGTGGAACTCGTCAACACTTATTCACCTGCATTCAGCAAGGGGGTAGTCAAGGGGGTGCTCGACACACTGGCTACCGTCATGAAAAACGTATTGCCGATGGGACACACCCTGAAGATTGACAATATAGGCGTATTCTCGTTGGCGCTGGAGTTTACTGACAATGAGACGGAGGCTGCTGATGCTGGGACTGAAAAGACCAGATACCACCACGTAAAGGCAAAAAATGTCAACTTCAGGGTAAATCAGAAGTTGGTGGACGAAATCAACAAGGAGAATACCTTCGAACGAAGCGCTGACCTCAAAGCCTCGCCCTCGCCATTCTCGCGAGAACAAAGGTTGCAACGCGCCTTGGCGTTTATCGACAAGCATGGAAGCATCAGGCTGCAAGAATATGCTAACCTCAACACCCTGAGTCGCACACAGGCCTCCAGAGAACTGGCACAATTGGTCAGCGACCCCACCTCTGGCATCAAAGCTAGCGGCAGGGGCCCCCTGAAATGCTGGGTACGTTGAATCACATGTTTTTGATCCACCTGAGGAGGCTGATTTATATGCATCCGTCTCCGTTTGTTAATGGGTAGGAAACATTAAAGAATTGTAATAATGCTGGCAAAGTGTATCGTTTTTCCAAGATTTTCAGTATTTTTGCAAAAACAATTGGTTTACAATGAAGCTGAAATTCTCTATACATTACCATACGGCATGGGGTGAAAGCCTGCATGTCTGCATCGATTTCCACAGTCAGGACGGTATGGTGCGCCACCAGAATCTGCTGATGCAGACGGAGGATGGTGAACTTTGGACACTCGAAACATCGGCACTGATGAGTCGTCAACATCCTCTGTCGCATATCCAGTACCGCTATCAAGTGGAAGATGCCGACGAACAGGTGCTCCGTAAGGAGTGGGACATGGTGCCACGCACCTACTATTTCGATGCGACGAAGGATTATATCTTCCCTGACGAGTGGCGCGACCGTCCGCTGCCCATGCACCTTTATTCTGCTGCCTATCAGACCACTCAAGGCCGATTGGCTAGCCAAAAGTCAAAAGCCAATAGCTTAGAGGTGCTACGTCTGCCCTTATTTCGACGCACCATCCTCTTTCGCGTCTCTGCGCCTCAGCTGAAGGCTGGACAGTTGGTGGCCATTTGCGGCTCGCATCCTGCCATTGGCTCGTGGAACACCAGCCGTTATCTGGCTATGGAGTATGCAGGAGATGGCGACTGGATGCTGACAGTCAATGCTCAGGGGTGGCTGTTGCCCATAGAATATAAATATGTAGTGGTAGATAGCCATACCCATGAACTGGTGGCTTGGGAAGAGGGCGAAAATCGCCTTGTGTCCATCGATTCTGTCGATGGAAATACAAACGAGATTCCTGACGGGCAAGTGCTGGTTCTCTATGGCGGACATATGCGTCTGGCAGAAGAGACGTGGCGTGCTGCAGGTGTGGCTATCCCTGTGTTCTCGTTGCGTAGCGAACACTCTTTTGGTGTGGGTGATTTTGGTGATTTGCGTCGTTTCGTGGATTGGGCTGTGGCTACAGGCATGAAATTCATTCAGGTGCTGCCTGTCAACGATACCACGACGGATGGCCGTTGGCACGACTCCTATCCGTATAATATCGTCAGCATGTTTGCCCTGCATCCACACTATGTCGACCTTGAAGCGGCAGGTACGTTGCGCTCCAAGAGTCAGATGACCAAGTTCCTGCGTCGTCGTCAGGAGTTGAATGCTCTGCCATATAGTGACTACGAGGCTGTAGAACGTGTGAAGACCGAATACCTGCAGATGCTGTTCGAGGAACAGGGCCGTGCCGTTCTCGACTCCAAGGAGTTCAAGGACTTTGTTGCCGACAACGAAGATTGGCTGAAACCCTATGCTAGGTGGCAAATGAAAAATGATAATGAAGAAATGAAGGAATATCATTTCTCGTTTGTCTATTTCGTCCAATATCTTCTGCACACACAATTGAAGGCAGCTGCTGACTACGCACGTTCTAAAGGGGTGGTATTGAAAGGAGACCTGCCCATTGGCGTGAATCGTGATAGTGTAGAGACGCGCAACTATCCTGAACTCTTCAATCTTGACTCGCAGACGGGAGCACCACCTGATGCCTTCTCACATCAGGGGCAAAACTGGGGCTTCCCCACCTATCATTGGTCAGAGGCCTTGTTAGGTAAACTAAGGCACCGCCTTAGTCACATGGCTCAGTACTTCGATGCCCTCCGTATCGACCATGTTCTTGGCTTTTTCCGTATTTGGGAGATACCGCATGATGCTGTCTATGGCTTGTTGGGCCATTTCTCGCCAGCCCTCCCGTTGACGGCTGAAGAGATTGCGTGGTTTGGCTTGCCTTTCCGCAAAGAACTTTTTACAAAACCCTTTATCAACGACCGCCTAATAGAGCGTCTATTTGGAATCCATGCACAGTACGTACGCGACAACTTCTTGGTGCGTAAGGCCTACGGACTCTACGACCTGCAACCCGAATATAATACCCAGTGCAAGGTGGCTGAGGCCTTTGCTGAGCGCAGGGATGAGAGCAGCCTGTGGATTCGTGACGGTCTGATGCGGCTCATCAGCGATGTACTCTTTGTCGAGGACCCCCATCAGTCCGACATGTACCATCCGCGCATTGGTGTCATCAACGAGCCCATCTTCGAGGCGTTGTCGTCAGAGGAGAAGGACGCCTTTATGCGTCTCTATAATAACTATTTCTATCAGCGCCACTCTTTCTTCTGGGGCCATCAGGCACTTAATCGGCTGCCTGCTATGCTCAAGGATTGCCGTATGCTGATATGTGCCGAGGATTTGGGTATGCTGCCTGACTGTGTCGAACCCGTACTCGACCAGTTGCGCATCCTTACGCTCGAAATCCAGCAGATGCCCAAACAGCAGGGTTTCGAATTCGCCCACTTGGATGCCAATCCCATCCGTTCCGTCTGTACCATCTCTACCCACGATATGGCCCCGCTTCGTCAATGGTGGCAGGAACAACCCGAGCGACGACAGCGCTATTACGTTACCATGTTGCAGAAAGAGGGTAGGGCACCAGAGCAGTTGCCAGCCCATTTGGCCGAGGAAATCATAGCCCGCCACCTCTATTGTCCCTCTATGCTCTGCATCCTCCAGTTACAGGACTGGTTGGCTATGGATGGCGAACTGCGTCGCAAGAATCCGCAGGACGAGTGCATCAACGTGCCCAGCGATCCCTACAACCGTTGGCAGTACCGCATGCACCTCACCATCGAGGAACTCCTTCAGGCCACCAAATATAATAATAAGGTAAAGACCATGATTCAGCGTTCACGTCGCTAAATAATCAATTGTCAATTATCAGTTCATGTACAACGTTTACATCTTCGACCTCGACGGCACCCTGCTCGACACCTTACAGGATTTGGCCAATAGCGTGAACTATGCTTTACGCCAACATGGTATGCCTGAACATAGCATCGACGACATCCGCCGTTTTGTGGGCAATGGTGTGCGCTTGTTGATGGAACGTTCCGTACCTGATGGGGCCCGCAATCCCCAGTTTGAAGACACCTTTGCCATTTTCCGCCAACATTATATGCAACACTCGCTCGATACCACACGTCCATACGACGGTATTCCCGAACTCATCCATGAGCTGAAAAACCGTGGATGTCAGATGGCGGTAGTCAGCAACAAGATGTTGGCAGCTACGCAGGAATTGGTTCATCATTTCTTCCCAGACATTCCTGTGGCTATTGGTGAACATGAGGCGGCAGGCATCCGTAAGAAGCCTGCTCCCGATACTGTCTACGAGGCCTTGCGTCAGTTAGGATACCCCTTCCAGTTGGAGGGGGATAGTGGGAGAGTAGCCGTTTACATTGGCGATAGCGACGTCGACCTAGCCACAGCCAGCAATAGTGGCCTGCCCTGCATCAGCGTTCTTTGGGGCTTCCGTGATCGCGACTTTCTCCTGGCTCATGGTGCTACCACCTTCGCTGAGCATCCTTTGGATATTTTGAGCATTTAACTAACTAAACATAAAGACTATGAAGACTAAACTATTATTTGCATTAATCATCATTCACTGTTCACTATTCATTAGCCATGCAGTGGCGCAGAATGTGGTGAGTGGCGTGGTGAAGGACCGCCAGACGGGTGATGTGCTGAGCCATGTCAGCATAACGGCTGAGGGCTCCGAGGTGCATACCATTACCAACGATGATGGACGCTTTACGCTGAAAGTGAAGAATGCGCCCAAGTACATCCAATTAAGCCATATCGGCTACAAGACACGCCGCCAACAGCTAAATGGGAAGACCGAGGATTTGCAAATTATGATGACCAGTCATGTAGTAAGTCTTAACGAATTGATTGTGGCAGTCAATGACCCGTTGGAGATAGTGCGTGCGGCTATCCAGCGTATTCCGTCGAACTATCCTATGCAGCCGGAATTGATGCGCTGTTTCTATCGTGAGGTGGTACGTCGCGGCTCGCGCCATATTGCTGTGGCTGAGGCTGTGATGGATATGTATAAGAACAGCTACCGCAATGGTCCCAATGCTGATGCTGTAGGTATTCTGAAGGGACGCAGATTGATGAGTATGAAGTCTAAGGATACGCTGGGCGTGAAGATTCAAGGCGGTCCGGTGATGCCGCTGATAGCTGATGTAGCCAAGAATCCAGAATATCTGCTGAACGAACAGGACCTTGCACAGTGTGACCTGCACATGAAACAGCCTGCTAAGCTTAACGACCGTCTGCACTTCGTCATACAAGTGGAGCCGCATGATATCACATATTATCCGCTGATGGGCGGTCTGCTGTATATCGATCAGGAATCGCTCACCATTACCCGTGCTGAACTTGAATTGGACGTGCGCGATTGGCGTAGTGCTTCTGAATATATGCTGGTAAAGAAGCCCTTGGGCCTGCGCTTCCGTCCGAAACAACTGACGATGACCATTGGCTATACCACAGATATGCAGGGCGTTACGCGAATGAACTATCTGCGCAACGAGATGCGTTTCAACTGCGACTGGAAACGTCGGCTCTTTGCCTCTGCCTTTACGGCTGTTAGCGAAATGGTGGTGACAGACCGTCTGGCTGTAGGCCGTGACGCCAAGCGCCCGAGCGGGCGCTCGTCCTTTGGCATCAAAGACCGCTTCTACGATCGCGTGGAGTATTTTGACGATCCAGATTTCTGGGCCGACTATAACATCATAGAGCCTACGGAGAGCCTGGAACATGCAATTGACAAACTGAAGAAAAAATTGAAGAATTGAAATAATGAAAAAAACACTCTTACTTCTTACCTCTTCTGTCTTACCTTTTGCTTCTTTGCTGGCTCAGCCTGCCGGTGTGATGCTGGATACGCTACAGGTGGAGTACATCGACTTTGAAGGTCAGACACAGCAAGGCGAGCTGATATGTAACAAAACCATATCGAAGGACCTACGCGAAATATTTGCTGAGTTGTATAAAGCGAAATACCCCATAGAGCGCATCCGACCTATCTCGGAGTATGACAACGACGACGAACGCTCGATGCAGGCCAACAACACCTCATGCTACTGTTTCAGGAATATTGAGGGTAGCAGCAAGCTGTCGAAGCACGCCCAAGGACTGGCAATCGATGTGAATCCGCTGTATAACCCTTGCGTACGAAGAAAGAAGGATGGCACGCTGTTGGTGCAGCCGTCAACGGGCAAACCTTACGTGAATAGGACCAAGAATTTCAAGTATAAGATAACGCAACGGGATTTGTGTTATCGGCTGTTTATGAAGTATGGCTTCAAATGGGGAGGAGCGTGGCGCTCGTTAAAGGACTACCAACACTTTGAAAAATGAATGGTGTAAATAAGAAAAAGGAACTCACGAGCGAGTTCCTTTTTCTTATTGTTTATTTCGTGACTTTTCGTCCGTTCACGACGTAGATGCCTCGTGGCAGACTCTGCCATCCGTCCATCGTGCCAACCTTTACACCATAGAGGTTGTAAACGTTGACAGATGCAGGAACGACCGAAATAGTCTGGATGCCCGTGGTAGTGCAAGTAAACTTCACCTTGTCGATGTTGCAGTTGCCGTCGGTGATGGTGAAGCGCAGTATCTGCTCGCCTGTAGCCAAGCTCTTGGTGAGCTTACCAGACATCACACTATAGGTGTTCCAACCACCAGTAGTGGTCACTTTGACGTCGCCAATCTTGGTAACTGTAGAACCCTTGACAAGACTGATGCTGAAGCCACCTGCAGAGCTGGATCCGTTAGAGCAAGTAGCCTCGAACGAGTATTCGCCAGCTTCTGTGACATTGACGGAGTATTCTGTCCATTCGTTCTTTGCGGTGTAGCCAATGGCTGTTCCACCATTGCCCTTGACGAGGTCAAGACCCTCGTTGTCGCTACGGTAATTGGCATCGCCTTCGTCATTGGTATCGCTGTCGTGGAAGGACAGCCCTTCGCCACCCTGGTCGAAGTTCTCAGCCTGAATGATGCCAGGAATGTCAATTACGTTCTTATAAGGTGCACGCTTGCCTTTGACAGTCATCTTACGAACTGAAGAGACTTTCTGCTTACCTTCAGCATCAACAGCAATAGCTATAATAGTATGAGAACCCTTATCAGTAGGTACATACTTGAACAAATATGGTTCTTCTGTCAACGTTTCTGCCAGCATGTTGTTGACATAGCACTTCACCTCTTTGAGGGTGCTGGACGTTGACCAAGCTTGGATGGTGAACGTAACGGTATCACCAATACTGATGTTACTGCTGGGTTGGATCTTCGAGATGTTACACGTGATGTCCTTGCCCTCCTCATAGCGGGTCAAAGTCAAGTCCTTGAAGTAGAAACCGCCTTTGTCAATGAACAGGGTGAACACGTGACGACCAGCTTTCAACTCAGTAGTCAACTGTCCGTGCATGGTCTGCCAATTAGTAGCACCACCTGTCTTGGGTACATCAACATATTCGGTGAGGTAATCCAGCTTGTCGAGTGAGTTTTCTGCCAAATGGAACGAACCGCCGGCTTTCGTCGAGGCTATTGTTGCGTCAAACGAATACATGCCGTCTTCCTTGACGTCAACGGTGTACTCCATCCACTGGCCGTCCTTCGTGACTGTGGTGTTATTGCGCGTGGCATTGTTATATGTTATACCAGAATAACCATTGTCATACTCAGTAATATTGATGGTGCCAGGTATCTGGATAGCCGTCTCGTTATATGTACTGCGCTTGGTATTAGTGTTTATCACGTTAAAGCGACCATAGCGCTCATAAGTAGAACCATCGGTAGCAGTTACCACAGCCTTTGTGTTGTTCCACCCAGTCTTGCTTGAAGATACTTCTAAAACGTAGGGAGCCTCAGTGAAGGTCTTAATTAATTCATCGTTCAAATAGAAATCCACCTTCTCGATGGTCTTCGTGGCCAGACGGGCATGCACTTTGATGGGCAGCACGTCGTCCTTGGCAACTTTCAGGGCAAGAGGACGGATGTAGATTGAGGCCTCTTTCTTTGTGCCAGGGAATGGGCCTACTGCAGTCTTGGCTGCCTCAGTGCCCATATATTCCTTAATCCATGTCATAGCCGCACGCTCAGCGCCATTCTTGTATAGACCTGAGTTGTCAACCCAAGTGGCTCCGTGGACATAACCCCACAGAGTGACACCAGCGCAATAGGGAGCTTCCCACATCAGTGGCAACACCTTCTGATACTGTGCTTTTTGCTGAGCATCGCTTGCAACATCAATATCTAATTCCGTGATGAACATGGGCATCTTCAAGGCGTCTTGCTGTTTCTTCAATACGTTACTCAATTCGTTTGCACTGATGTCGTTTACATCGTGCGACTGGTTGCCGTAAGCGTCAATCGGTGCTCCGGCGTCGCGCAGAGTCTGGACCAAAGTGATGTAGTTGTCTACGTCCCAACGCAACGAGTTATAGTCGTTATAAATCAGAATGGCATCTGGCCAGCGTTCACCTGCCATGTCGAAAGCCTTGATGAGCCAGTCATAGCCAGTCTTACCGCCACCACCCAAGGTCTCTTTCATCATGGGGTTACCAGCCTGGTGATTTCCAACGGCCTCGTTTACCACGTCAATCATAGGCAGAGTGTTATATTTTGCCTTTGCTTTGTCAAACCAGTTGGTAAGGGCTGAGAAACGATCCTTTGCCGATAATTTCTCTAACCAGCTAGGATATTGGGCACCCCATACCAATGCATGAAACTTGTAGGTGAAATTGTGTTCCTTGGCATAGTTGAATGCCTTGTCAGATCCCCAGTTGAAATTGCCACGAGTGCCTTCGACAGAAGACCATTTCGATTCGTTCTCACAAGTGATCTGATTCCAAAGCTTGTAATATTGTGGCACGCCACCTCCAGCGTCTACATTGTAGCTGGTTGTGATGTTTCCAAGGAATTTGTTGGGGTTTTGTGACACTTGCGCCTGCATGCTACCTATCGATAGCCACGAGGCGATGAATGTTGTAATAATAAGTTTTGTTTTCATATCGTAACGTTTTGTTAGTTTTATCTGATGAATAGCAGTTCCCGATATTTGGGCAGTGTCCATAACCCGTCTTCCACTATCATTTCCAGCTTGTCTATCTCGCGACGGATGCTCTCCATGTGTGGACAGACGGTGTCGTGATACTGGATGGCGCGCTGGTGGATGTCCTGTATGCGGTTGGCCACACGGCGTGCCTCGGTCAAATCCTCTACCAACTGCTCAATCTTCTCCGTGCGCTCGGCAATCTCCTCGATGAGTTTCATGTTACGGGCAGACAGACGCTCGGCCTTGTCGTAAGAGAAGACATCCTTCATGCCCTGCACGTTCTTGATGAGCTGCGACTGATAGTGTGTCGAGACGGGGATGATATGGTTCATGGCGAGGTCGCCCAATACGCGGGCCTCTATCTGAACGGTCTTGACATACATCTCCCATTTGACCTCGTTGCGAGCCTCCAACTCCTTGCGATTCATGACCTTGGTGGCCTCGAACATCTGTACGGAAGTGTCGTCGAGATAATGCTCGAAGATGACGGGGCACGACTTCTCGACGTCGAGACCACGACGGGCAGCCTCCTTCACCCATTCCTCCGAGTAGCCGTTGCCATCGAAACGGATGGGTTTGCAGGTCTTGATGTCGTCTTTCAGTACTTCGAGGATAGCGGCAATCTTGGCTTCGCCTGCAGCCATCTTGGCATCGACACGTTCCTTAAACGAAGTCAGCGCTTCAGCCATTGCAGCATTCAGGGCTATCATGGCCGAGGCACAGTTGACGCTCGAACCAGGTGCACGGAACTCAAAGCGGTTGCCCGTAAAGGCAAAGGGTGACGTGCGGTTGCGGTCCGTATTATCAACAATCAAATCCGGAATCTGCGGAATATCAATCTCCATACCCTTTTTGCCTTTCAGGTTGAACAACTCGTTCTTATCGCTCTGTTCGATATGGTCGAGCAATTCCGTGAGTTGGGTACCGAGGAACGACGAAATAATGGCTGGAGGTGCCTCGTTACCACCCAAACGGTGGGCATTGGTGGCACTCATGATAGAGGCCTTCAAGAGACCATTATGGCGATAGACAGCCATCAGCGTCTCGACAATAAACGTCACGAAACGCAGGTTCTCTTCAGGTGTTTTGCCTGGGGCATGCAGTAATGTGCCATTATCTGCACTGAGGCTCCAGTTGTTATGCTTACCTGAACCATTGATGCCGTCGAAAGGCTTTTCATGCAACAATACGCGGAAACCGTGGTTGCGTGCCACTTTCTTCATCAGCGACATCAGCAGCATGTTATGGTCGACAGCCAGGTTACACTCCTCGAAGATAGGTGCCAACTCAAATTGGTTCGGTGCCACCTCGTTATGGCGTGTCTTCACAGGAATAGCCAATTCAAGAGCCTGTATTTCAAGGTCTTTCATGAAGGCCTGCACACGATCTGGAATGGTGCCGAAGTAGTGGTCGTCCATCTGCTGGTTCTTGGCGCTCTCGTGTCCCATCAGCGTTCGCCCCGTCATCAACAGGTCAGGACGGGCAGAATAGAGACCTTCGTCCACTAAAAAGTACTCCTGTTCCCAACCCAAGTTCACCTGTACTTTGGTCACATCGTCGTAAAAGTATTGGCAAACATCTTTCGCGGCTTTGTCAACAGCATGTAGCGCACGAAGTAGGGGAGCTTTATAGTCAAGTGCCTCGCCAGTGTAGGCTATAAAGATTGTGGGGATACACAGTGTGTCATCAATGATGAAAACAGGCGATGTGGGGTCCCAGGCAGAATAGCCGCGTGCCTCGAAAGTGTTACGGATACCACCATTGGGGAAGCTAGAGGCATCAGGCTCCTGCTGTACGAGTAGTTTGCCAGAGAACTTTTCTATCATGCCACCCTTGCCGTCGTGTTCTACGAAGGCATCATGCTTCTCGGCAGTACCTTCGGTCAGCGGCTGGAACCAGTGTGTATAGTGTGTCACGCCCATCTCCTGTGCCCACTGTTTCATACCAGCAGCCACAGAGTCGGCTATCGAACGGTCCAGCGAGGCACCGTTGTCCATCACGTCAATCATCTTGTCGTAGATGTCCTTTGGCAAGTACTTATACATCTTCTTGCGGTCGAACACGTATTTGCCAAAGAATTCCGAAGGACGCTCTGAGGGCACTTCCACCTCTACAGGTCGCTTCTTAAAGGCTTCTTCTACTACCTGAAATCGTAAATTGTTTGCCATTTATTTAGTCTATGTATCTTTTTGTAATGTCGTTATAGTTCTCTATCCTGCGGTCGCGGAGGAAAGGCCACCAGCGACGTACTTGTTCTGAACGCTGCATGTCAATCTCAACAAGTGCCACTTCTTCCTGATCGTTGGACGCCTCGTAAAGCAATTCACCTTGAGGACCTGCCACGAACGACGTTCCCCAAAAGGGTACACCATTCTCTTCTCCCACGCGATTGACCGTAACAACGGGCAGCCCGTTGGCAACGGCATGTCCGCGCTGTACCGTCTGCCATGCCATACGCTGTCGTTCCTGTTCTTCCTTGGTATCGTGGGGGTCGTATCCAATGGCAGTAGGGTAGATAAGTAACTCTGCTCCAGCCAAAGTCATCAGACGTGCAGCCTCGGGGTACCATTGGTCCCAGCATACCAGCACGCCTAGCTTACCTACAGAGGTGTGGATGGGCTGGAATCCCAAATCGCCAGGCGTAAAGTAGAACTTCTCGTAGTAGCCTGGATCGTCGGGGATATGCATCTTACGATACTTGCCGGCAATGGTGCCGTCTTTCTCCATCACTACTGCCGTATTATGATACAGGCCTGTAGCACGACGTTCGAACAGTGAGGTAACGATAACCACACCCAGCTCCTTGGCAAGATTACCAAAGAAAGTGGTAGAAGGACCAGGAATGGTTTCAGCCAAGTCGAACAGGTTGACATCTTCCTGTTTGCAGAAATACAGCGAGTTGTGTAGTTCCTGCAGGACAATAAGTTCTGCCCCCTCTTTGGCCAACTGCCGAATCTTGGTAGCCAGATGAAGCACGTTAGTCTTGACGTCCTCTCCGTTATGCTGCTGAATGATACCTATCTTCATAATTGATGCATTGAGGGTGCAAAGTTACGAATAAGTGTGGACAATACAAAATAAAACCGAATCTTTTTGAATTATTTATTCAGTTTTGCCAGATAATAGGCTCGTACATCTGACCACTTATAATAAGGCCATGTGGCAGTCTCAATGGGCAGATGTGACTCACACTCATTAAACAGCACCTTCACCAGCACATCGCCAGTCTTGCCCTTCTTAGGACGATAGAAGACGAACTGCACGTTGCAACCTGTAGGAATCAGGTAATACGTACGGAACGATTCGTCGAGCTTGTTGAGATCATCAACTTGGACAGCAGAACCGTCAATGTCGAGCATACAAAGAAGCGGCAGCACAACGGTGTCGTGACCAAATCGGAGCGATACCTGTTTTTGTGTAACGGTGTCTGCTGTCTCAATAATGTTTTGTAGCAGATACTTCTGGTTCCAAGGCTGCTTGCCGTCTGTTTGTGGAGCGTTGCTATACATAAGATACCAATAGAGGTTATTACTAATCCACAGGCTGTGCAGCTCTTCGGGAGTAAACAAGTCGAGCAGCATGGTGTCGCCGTCGTGACTCTGCATGTTCAGGGCGATGTCTGCAATCTTGCTCATCAGTGAACCTGTGGTAACGTTCAGATACACCCAATGCTGGTCGTTAAACAGTGTCTGCATCAGCCTTTCGGGGTGTTTCACACTGTCGCTTATTGCCGACTGTCTCTGCATGGCACGCATCAGATTTCTTGATGGCATACCACCACCGCCACCAGCTGCACCGCTTCGTGGTGATGTCGAGTGGTTCATATAGTGCATGTCGGCCTTGCTGGCATCATTGTAAATACGTGCTGAAGGGTTGGCGGCTTGCAGTTCCTCGCATTCAGCCATCATCGAAATGATAGCACGGATAGAGGTGGTGGAAATGGAGTGGATGGGCAGGTTCGGTGTCTTGAAAATCTCAGGGAAGTTCTGGGCCATTCGCTTGGCAATACCATGATGCTGACGCTGACCTACAGCTGTCAGGTCGCCTAGACGGTCTCTAGTGGTTTTCTGCATAGAGTCGAGCTTGGTCAGTACCTTCTCGCCAAGAGGTGTCAGTTTGCCAGCCATCCTTGCCCTTTGCAGAGTCTGTACGGGCTGGGCGTAGTCGCTCTCTTCCAGCAAGTAGCGTGCACCGTGGCGTCCATAGTGCGAAAGATAGTAAGGTTCATAACCCTTAGGTGCAGGTGTCAGCGGAGTACGTGTCAGACGGTCGTAATCTGCCATGTTGCCTGCTGCTAAGAATTTGTCGGCAGCAATCTCTTCGAGTGCTGTCTTACCTGAAAAACGTTGTACTTGTGCCGATGCGGCAACTGAACATGCCAATAATAGGCAGCTGATAATTTTTTTCATTGTTGTTAGAATTACGTTGTGATTGTGTTGAATAATGTTGTGTTGTCAATAATATTGCATGGTGCAACAGTGCAGGGAACCGTGCTGCTTGATGACCGCC
>JAFVHO010000055.1 GCA_017474485.1 Prevotella sp. | reverse complement strand
GTTGTAGCCCGTGTTAGAATAGCTGCCCTTATAGGTCATGCCGTCGAAGTCGGGACAGCCCTCGTATAAGATAGTCCAATCCTTACGCAGATCGCCGTCTTCATATTGGCTGACAAATTCTTCGGTGGGCTGGTTCCAGCCATAACTTCCTGCGACAAAATCGCTGTTGCGTGGTCCCATGAAGGTGCTAAGCCAACTTGACTGCGGGTTGTTGCCCCAGAAGTCATATTCTGTGTTGCCCGAATACTGTACTTCAAAAATACTCTCAGGTCCATTGTTGATACGGGCATCAAAGTTGTCGGTATAGCTGCATTTGCTCAGGTCGTAGCCCATTTGTTCTACTTGTTCACACATTTGCTGAGCCTTGGCATAGTCGCCGCGGGTCAGGTAAATGTCGGCCAGCTGTGTCAGGGCAGCATCGCGACAAGCACGGCCCTTTTCATCATCATTATAGTCGGCCTTGGCTGGCAGTATTTCGGCTGCACGCTGACAGTCAGTTAGAATTTGAGTATAAACATCGTCAACTGATGAACGGGCAATGTCGGTCGATTCGCCTGGTGTGAATGGCTTCAAGCGCAAGGGGACACCGCCATAGAGCCTTACCAAAACATAATAGTAGTGTGAACGCAGGAAAAGGGCTTCGCCCAGGCAGCGCTCCTTGATGCTTCCTTTCTCATAACCAGTTGTCTCGATGCCATTTATCAAAATATTGCATTGGCCGATGCCTACCCAAGGCGAACGCCACATATAGAGTGCCATACCATTGTCGCTAAGTGTTGTGAAGTTGCTGGCCTGCACGGTCTCAAGGCCGTCAGTGCCACCACCAGCACCAACAATGCTGTTACCTGCCACAATGTCGAGTGTCCAAAGGCGCTGGTTATACATGTTCGATGATTGTAGCGTACGGTAGCAAGCGTTAGCCATAGCCACGGCTACATCGTCAGTAATTTCTGTCTCAGGGTCAACGGTGTTCTTGGGTGACTTATCCAAAAAGTCATCACTACATGAAGCTAGCATATAAGCTACCACCAGTCCGAGTGCTGCAATATATATTTTTTTCATAATACTTTTTGTTTAGAAGTTGAAGTTTAAGCCAATGTTGAACGTTCTGGAAATAGGATAACGGGAGAGATCGATGCCGTTGATGTCAACCTCTGGGTCGAAACCGGAATAGCTGGTGATGGTTGCTACATTCTCGCAAGAAAGCGTCAGGCGTGCATTCTCGATGGTGAGAGCCTTCAGCCATTCTTTTGGAAAATTGTAAGCCAATGAGATAGTCTTCAGACGCAGGTAGGAACCGTTTTCTACGAAGCGGTCGCTGATGCGGTTGTTCTGGTTAGGGTCTCCATAGACGGCACGGGGCATGGTGCTGCTGGTGCCTTCGGCTGTCCAGCGTCCCAGCACGTCGGTAGTCTGGTTGTATGCTGCTGACATGCCTGTCAGGTCGATATTATTGGCGTTGAAAATCTTATTCCCAGCAACACCCTGCAAGTAAATACCTAACTCGAAACCTTTATAACTCAACGTATTGTTCAGGGAGAATAAATGAGTGGGGTTTGGATTGCCTAATACTGTACGGTCGTCATCGTTGATAACACCATCATTGTTCAGGTCCTTGAAGCGGATGTCGCCCGGCTCTGCACCCGGCTGGATAGCATGTGCATTCACTTCTGCCTGATTTTGGAAAATGCCATCTGTAACATAGCCGTAGAATACGTTGATTGGATAGTTGCGGTCGAGCATTGTGACATACGAGTTGTTAATCTGATTAATATAATAAGGTACATCACTATTTAGGTCCTTGATTTTGTTCTTGTTGTAAGTGTACGACAGGTCTGATTGCCAGTCCAGGGGGCCACCCTTCAGATTAATGGTATGAACAGACACTTCGAATCCCGTGTTGCGCACCTTGCCGGCATTGGTGTAGGTGGTGCTGGTGTCCTCGAAGCCCGATGTAATGGGAATAGAGGCTTTGACCAGCATGTCGCGTGTAGTCTTGATATAGGCATCGAACGACAATGTCATGCGGGAATTGAGCAAAACCGCATC
>JAFVHO010000007.1 GCA_017474485.1 Prevotella sp. | reverse complement strand
TTACACTGTTGAAATCAAGAATGCATCATACTCGACACCAACAGGGAAGAATGTGACACTCCCTGACACAAAGGCAATCATTACTGTTGATGACTACGTCCTTGGCGACGTCAACGGTAACGGCGGTGTGGACATCGGCGATGCAGTAACCATCGTGAACTACCTCGTCGGCAAGCCGTCGGAGACGTTCATTGAGAAGGCTGCCGACACGAACAAGAACGGAAAGGTGGACATCGGCGACGCCGTGACCATCGTGAACTTCCTCGTCGGCAAGACCACCAGCCTCTCGCGCACAATAGATAATGTATGGGATGAGAAGGAGCCGCAGTAAACAAATAGGCAATCGTGCAGAAAAAAAATCTGCACGATTGCTTGGAAGTTTCAAAATAATTTCTTATCTTTGCAGGCAGAGCGGACAATCGTCCTATGGACGCTTTGCTAGTCGAAGAAGGATCCGTTCTGGCAAAAGCAGTCCCGCGCTTCTGCCGTGGAACGAGGCCAATAACTATAAATAATGTATAAACTATGAAACGATCCTTTTTAACCTTTTGTACAACGCTGTTGCTATTGGCAATGGCGATGCCAGTGTTAGCAGAGAACATAAGCTTTGCCGACACCAATGTAAAAGCTATCTGTGTAGAAAACTGGGACACAGATGGCGATGGCGAGCTGTCGATGAGTGAGGCAGCGGCGGTGACAATTCTTGGAGAAGTGTTCCGCGATAATGAAGACATCAAATCGTTTGATGAGCTACAATACTTTATCGGGTTGACCTCGATTAGCAGTTACGCTTTTTCTGGCTGTAGAGGCCTGATTTCTATTTGTATTCCAAACACAGTAACGGTAATTGAAGAGAGAGCTTTCTTGAATTGTGCCCGTCTGCCTTCCATTACCATTCCAAATAGCGTAACCACAATTGCGGATAGAGCATTCGGAAACTGTGGCAGTCTAACGACTCTGACAATCCCAAGCAGTGTGAAGTCCATAGGTAATTATACATTCCACTATTGTATCGGTCTTACCTCTATCACCATACCACGCACTTTAACGTCAATGGGCGGCAATCCTTTTATCTATTGTTTCAATCTTAAATCGATTACGGTGGAGAGCGGGAATGCGAACTATGATTCACGGGAGAATTGCAATGCTGTCATCCGTAAGTCAGACAACAAACTCCTTTTCGGTTGTATGAACACAATCATTCCAAGCAGTGTGACATCAATTGGCATGGAGGCTTTCTACTATTGCAAGAACATGAAGTCTATAGTCATTCCAAGCAATGTAGCGTCTATCGGTAGTTATGCTTTTATGGGTTGTAGCGGACTGAGTTCCATAGCCATCCCAAGTAATGTGACAGCGATTGATTCCTACGCATTCTATGAGTGCAATAACTTGACTACTGTCATTATGGAAAAGACGACACCCGTGAGCATAACTAGTTCTGTGTTTACGAACCGTAAGAATGCGACACTCTTCGTTCCAGAAGGCAGCAAGGAGGGATACGAGTCTGTAGAGTATTGGGATGACTTCAAGATTATTAGTGAAAACAAAGACATAACCTTCGCCGATACAAACACTAAGACGCTGTGCGTGGCCAACTGGGATACCAACGGCGACGGCGAACTGTCAATGGCAGAGGCGGCTACAGTGAAGGGCCTTGGAACTGCGTTCAGCGGGAATACAACCATCACGTCGTTTGACGAACTGAAGTACTTCACGGGGCTGACTGCCTTAGGAGTGAGCACAAGATCATCATTGCACGACGTTCCTTTCTGGTCTCACACCGGCGGATGGGGACTAGACGCTCCTAAAATTAATTTGGGCACTCCGGCATGGGTGATTGGCGAGTCGACAAGTCAGCCCTACGGTGATATTGAAGTAAAGGCCTTTGCCGACCTTTCGGAATACGACCAACTGGTCATCACCTACAGCGCTGGTTCGCCTCGCGTACTGCTTAACCGCGATGTGGACGATGGTCAGTGGAATGAGGACGAGAGCCTGTCACATTTGATAGACAATACGAAGGGCGGCTGGTCGGCCAAGTATTTCACCACCAGCGGCAACACGCTCACCGTAGACCTCAGGCAGATTGTGGCTGACAAGGGCTACGCCCACCTGCACGCCATCAAGGAAGGGGGCTGGCAGGAGAATGTCACGGTAGAAAGCATGGTGTTAGTAAAAGACATTGGCGAGATTACAGCAGGCAGCGTACAAGGATTCTATGGATGTACAGCTTTGACCTCCGTAACCATCCCTGCCAGTGTGATGGTGATGGGCGACTATGCCTTCAGCGGCTGCAACAGCCTGACCTCGGTCACCGTCAACTGGGCAACTCCAATGGAAATTACTCAGCAGTGCTTCATCAACCGTGCGAACGCCACACTCAACGTGCCTGCTGGCAGCGAGGCGGCGTATGCAGCGGCAGACTATTGGAAGGAGTTCAAGAATATGGCAGATCTCAATGCTCAACTACCTCCCGAGATTATCGCCACTACCCCAGCGCAGGGTTCGTTTAACATCGACCCGGCAATCAAGCAGTTCACAGTGAAGTTCGACAAGGTTGCCAACGCTGCCAAGATTGAAGCTACGCTCGACGGCAAGGCGCTGACCGTGGCTCCCGCAGAAGGTTTCGCCCAGGAAATTACTCTGAACTATACCGGTGACAACCTGGCCAACGGTCTGCACACTATCCACATCACAAAAGTTTATCCCGAAGACGAGTCTCTGGGCGAGGAGGTGTTCACCGACTCCACCTATACGTTCAGCGTCGGAGTTCCAGATGCATCTGACGTTCCTATAGAGCTGATTCCCATCAGCTACTTCAACACCTGCACAAGCGGTTCTGTCCCCGAAGGCTTTCTTCTCTATGCCGACGGTTTGGAGGAGCGCGTTCCCAGTGGCAGCTACAGCGGTGGTTCGCGTATGTTCAGCGACTTCGCTGACGGCGGCGACTTTACCAGCGCCCTGTACATGCGTAGCAACTACCTGACCTACGGTCTGAACGACGACGACCACAGACTAACGATGGAGGCAGGCAAGACCTACACCCTGTCGTTCAACACAGCTCGCTGGAAGTCAAGCGGTCAGTATCTGAAGGTTCAGATTTTGAACCTCGACGGTGATCCTCAGTTCGAGCAGACCGTTTCCTGTAATCCCAACGTCAACGGCTCGAAGGCTGCCGTGACTGGTTCTTCTGCTTACAGTT
Source organism: Prevotella sp. (assembly GCA_017474485.1). Lineage (GTDB taxonomy): Bacteria > Bacteroidota > Bacteroidia > Bacteroidales > Bacteroidaceae > Prevotella. The sequence continues at coordinate 1,655 of JAFVHO010000007.1, read as the reverse complement.
TCGGTTTCACGCCCGTTGCTGATGGCGACTATGAGCTGCGCTTCGTGGTGGCTAACAATGCCGAGGGTGAGGACGCTGGCGACTCCTGGCATGAGCTGCTGCTTGCCAACGTGAAGTTCGGCTACATCCCCAGTAGCAATGGTGTGGCTGAGTTGATGGCCGTCAACGAGGCTCTCGGAACAGCTCAGAGAATCCAGAGAACCTACGCTTCAGAGCGCTACAACGGTACTGCCCAGACGGCTCTGAACGATGCCATCGACCAGGTTCTCGCTGAGAAGGACGGCTTCACTTCTCCTTCTGAGTGCAACGCTGCCGTCGAGTTGCTGGCTAATACCAGTGAAGCCCTGATAGAGCATGCCAACGCCTGCAACGAATACGATAGGCTGATTAAGATTGGTGCCGACATCGTCCGCCAGAATGCTGCCAATAAGTTCAACACGCTCCAACTTTATGCCCAACTGAAGTCTGCTGTTGAGAAGTACCACGGTATATCAGAAGTAGTGAACGAAGGTACAGAAGAAGAGCCCAACTGGCAGACTCTCTACACCTACGACGTGCTGAAGAATAACACAGAGCTGAATACTGCCCTTACCGAACTGACAGACATCGTTGAGACGACTCAGAACCTGTTCACGATAACTGCTGAAAATGCAGAAATCTCACAGGAAGGAACTACTGGCGTGGCTGCCCTTGTTGAACGTCTGCGTTTAGGCGCTAAGGTTCTGAAGGATCTCGACCCAGAGAACAAAGTTATCGACACAGCCCTGAATGCCATTGATGACGATGATGACATTGCCGAGATGCTGAAGGACAACATCAAGGCTGCCCTCCGCAATAAGATGAAGGAAGGAGCCGATGCCCTGTTCGGCAACGACCCTGATACTGGAGAGCCAAGGAGCTATGACATGACGGTATTCATAAAGAACCCGAATATGTACTCGCCGGCCTTCTCTACTGCGGTTCCTGGCTGGGAAGCGCTGGCTGGTTCCCCCAAAGGCTGGTCAAACTGGGATCCTACCAAGAATCACAGCGCCAGCACACCGTATGCTGAGGACGGCAGCATCTATCTGGAGTGGCACCAGCACTGCACGGTTGAGCAGACTATCCAAGACCTGCCAGCAGGTATCTATAATGTCTACTTCAATGCCAATGACAACTCAACTCAGACCGAAGGTAGTACTTACGTCTATGCAAAGACCTCGGATACGCCTAAGATAGAAGAAGGTATAGAGCCCGACAAGGACGTTCACTATGCTGGTTATGCAGAAATAAGCAGCAGTGACTGGGATTATCATATTAACAATATTGTTGTTAAGGATGGTGTCCTAACCCTCGGTATCACTTCCGGCACAGTGTCTCAGCCGTTCTTGGATTACGTCAAACTAAGCTTGGTAAGTCTCATTGACGATGACGTGCCCCTCACCGACGCTATCTATATTGATGACCTCAACGCACGAGTGGGAGCAACCACGACGCTGGATATCAACCTGAAGAACTCGGAAGATGCTACGGCTTACGTGTTCGACCTGGTGCTGCCAGAGGGTATCACGGTTGCCCAGAACGAGAACGGAAAGTATATTGACGTCCTCTCTGACCGCCACGCCGGCCACTCGCGTACCTTTAATTATAGAGGCAACAACACTTACAGTCTATCG
>JAFVHO010000054.1 GCA_017474485.1 Prevotella sp. | reverse complement strand
CATTGATCCTATGACTTTCCCCACTATGCATCCAACGATCAACGTTCAACGTTCAACGTTCAACGTTCCTGAGTCTTTCGTCAGACAAGCTAAGGAACAAGTGATGTATGGCAGTGTGGATCGTGAGATAGAACTGCCCGAAGTGGTTAAGCAGAAGAAACGACAGCGTACGGAAAATCGACTGAAGATTCCCCCCTTTAAGGCACTTTATGATGACAATCCTCGATTGAACAACTTCAACAGTATGGAAATTCTGCTGAGTACGTTAGGGCTGAAGGTGGGACGCGATGATGACAATAATTACAAGATTAGTTCATGGACGTTGGCGGGCACAGGTCCCCTCATCTATATTGACGACGTGGAGAGCAATGCCGAAGAACTCATGTTTCTCGAGCCAGCCAATCTCAAGTCTATTGAGTATTTCAAACATAATGACCCCCGCTTGTTGGCCTATCGTTGGGATGGTCCCACGAAGGGTGTGCTGGTTGTGCGTTTGAAGCCCGGCTATGCAGGACGCAGAGGTAAGCCACTTAGCATGGCCTTCGTCCAACAGCAAGGTTGGCATCCTGATGTAGCGTTCTTTTCTCCGCAATATACGGACAAGAATCAAAAGACGCGACCTGACCATCGAACCACGCTCTACTGGAATCCGAAGGTCAAGACCGACGCCAACGGCCATGCTACCGTCCGCTTCTACGCTTCCGACATTTCCAAGCGTTACCTCGTCACACTCGAAGGTGTCGGCAACGACGGCACTATTGTCCACCATCAGCAGATTATCGAATAACACCAAGAGACTGACGACAATAAAAAGCTTCGTCAGTCTCTTTTTATAGAGTAATATTCCTGAACGATGAAGAGACTTTTTCTTAGCATAGTGTCATTATGTATTGTGCATTATGCATTATGCATTGAATACCGGTTGTGGTACAACCAGCCTGCAATGACGTGGACACAGGCGCTGCCCATCGGCAATGGTGTGATGGGTGGCATGGTGTATGGAACACCTGCTGTGGAGCATATCCAAATCAATGAAGAAACCATTTGGGCGGGTCAGCCTAACAACGTGATGAATCCAAATGCCAAGGCTGCACTGCCGAAGGTGCGACAGTTGATTTTCGAAGGGAAATACAAGGAGGCGCAGGACTTGGCCAATGCCGAAGTGATGCCCCGTGCCGTAGATAAGAACATGGGTATGCCGTACCAGCCCTTCGGCGACTTGTATATTGCCATGCCTGGGCATGCCGATTATAACGATTATGAGCGATGGCTGGATTTAGATAACGGCAGAACGATTGTCCGTTATATGGTTGACGGCGTGCAGTACGAGCGCGAGACGATAGCCCCGCTGGGTGGTCATCAGGTCATCACGGTACATCTGACAGCCAGTCAAAAGGGTAAGATTACGTTTACGGCTAATATGACCACGCCGCACGAGAATCCGCTCGTGGGAAGTGAAGAGTTAAAAGTTAAAAGTGAAAAGTTTACTTCCGCCACACTATTGGGTGTCTCCAGCAAGCACGAGGGTCTGAAGGGCAAGGTACGCTTTATGGGGCGTATGGCCGTTGATGCGAAGGGCGGTAAAGTTACTGGCTCGAACGGCAACGTTAGCGTGGTGGGTGCCGACGAGGCGACCCTCTACCTCACCGTAGGTACCAACGTCAAGAGCTACAAGGACATTACTGGTGACGAGGCGTTACAATCACGGGAGCGACTGCAGGGCGCTATGGCGTTGGGCTATGAAGTACTGAAGACCCTACACGAGAAGACATACCATCATTATTTCAACCGCGTGAAGCTCAATCTGGGTGAAGATGCCTATGCCCACGTGCCCATGAACAAACGCATCGAGCGCTTTAGTGTGGTCAGCGATTCTGACGCCGATAATTACCTCGTCGCCACCTATTTCCAGTTTGGGCGATACCTGCTGATTAGTAGCAGTCAGCCTGATAATATGAACCCTGCCAATCTGCAGGGGCTGTGGAACGACAAGATGTTTCCGTCGTGGGACTCGAAATACACCACGAACATCAACCTGGAGATGAATTATTGGCCGTCGGAAGTCACGAATCTGACGGAGTTGAATGAGCCCCTGTTCAAACTGATTCGCGAGTGTTACGAGCAGGGTAAGCAGACGGCGCGTGACATGTATGGTACCGACGGCTGGGTGTTGCATCACAATACCGACCAGTGGCGCATCACAGGACCGGTCGATCGTGCCCAGACGGGACTATGGCCTATGGGTGCCGCCTGGCTGTGCCGGCATTTGTGGGAGCATTACCTCTATACAGGCGACCAAGATTTCTTGCGCCAATATTATCCCATCATGCTCGATGCTGCCCGCTTCTATACGCAGACGCTCATCAAGCATCCCACGAAGGACTGGCTTGTTGTTTGTCCTGGTGAATCGCCTGAGCATGGCGGCAAAGGCCGCCCAACCCCTCTCGATGCTGGCGTGACGATGGACAACCAATTGGTAACCGAACTCTACACCAATGTCTTGGAAACCGCCAAAATCTTAGGTGACAACAACTCTATACTCTCAACTATCAGCTCTCAACTAAAGCAGCTTCCTCCCATGCAGATTGGTCGCTGGGGACAACTGCAGGAGTGGCTTGACGACTTGGACGACCCTAAGGACGATCATCGCCATTTTTCCCATCTCTATGGTCTCTATCCCTCGAACCAAATATCGCCTGTTCGAACACCAGAACTCTGGAAAGCCGTCCGTACCTCTCTTGAGGCCCGTGGTGACGTTTCGACAGGTTGGTCGATGGGGTGGAAGGTTTGTTCGTGGGCCCGTCTGTTGGATGGTGAACATGCCTACAAACTTATTAAGGATCAGTTGACGCTGACAGCCGACACCTTCCTCATCTTCGGTACCGTCAAACAGCATGGTGGCACCTATCCGAATATGTTCGATGCCCATCCACCCTTCCAGATTGACGGTAACTTTGGATGTACTGCAGGTATTGCTGAGATGCTGATGCAAAGTTATGATGGCTTCATCTACCTGTTGCCAGCCCTGCCCCAAGCATGGCGTGCTGGTAGCGTCAAGGGACTCGTAGCTCGTGGAGGCTTTGAAATCGACATTGATTGGAAAGAT
>JAFVHO010000053.1 GCA_017474485.1 Prevotella sp. | reverse complement strand
TTACATCGGTTATCTGACGAAAGAGGTTAAGGTTACTGGCCAGAACAATTACCAGATTACCCTCGAAGAAGACAAAAAAGTACTGGACGAAGTGGTAGTCGTTGGTTATGGTACAATGAAGAAGAGCGACATCTCTGGTGCTTCCGCTACTGTGGGCGAGAGTGCCATCAAGGGCTCTGTCATCACCTCTCTTGATCAGGCTCTGCAAGGTCACGCAGCTGGTGTCAGCGCAGTGTCCACCTCGGGAGCTCCTGGCTCTGGTTCTTCTATTCGCGTGCGTGGTACAGCCACCATCAACGCCAATGCCGAGCCTTTGTATGTCATCGATGGTGTGATTGTTCAGAGCGGCGGTCTGACTGGTTACGACTATGGTTTGGGTGATGCGCTGGGTAATGGTTCTGTATCTACCATTTCTCCCTTGTCGACCATCGACCCGCAGGACATTGTCAGCATGGAAATTCTGAAGGATGCCTCTGCCACCGCCATCTATGGTGCTCAAGGTGCTAATGGTGTGGTGCTGATTACCACCAAGCACGGTAAGGCTGGCGAAGCAAAATTCTCATATAGCGGCACGTTAGGTATCAGCCGTCAGACCAAGCGTCTTGACGTACTGGATTTGCGTGAATATGCCGACTATTATAATAATTATGTGGAAATAGGCGAGGCAACTGCCAATGCGCTCTTCCTTGACAGGGAGCTGCTTGGAAAAGGTACCAACTGGCAGGACGCTGTGTTCCAGACAGCTCTGACCCACCAGCACCAAGTCAGTGCTCAGGGTGGTACAGACAAAGTTCGTTACTATGTCAGTGGCTCTTATATGAACCAGGAAGGTACCATCATCGGTTCTCAGTTCAAGCGTCTCGCTGCTCGTGCTAATATCGATGCCGATCTGAAGTCTTGGTTAAAGATGGGGCTGAATGTCGCTTACTCAGATTCTAAGGACGATTTGAAGTTGGCTGACGGTGAAGAGGGTATCATCAACTACTCGCTGACCACTACCCCCAACCTGCCTATCTATGATATGGACGGCAACTATGCATCCAGTTCTTATGAGGGTTCAAGTAGCCCTAACCCCATTGCCTTGGCAATGCTTAACAGCAATACGTTGAAGCGTCAGAAACTGAATGGTAACATCTTCTTCGATGTGAAGTTCTACAAGGACCTGACGTGGCACACTGAGTTTGGTTTCGACCTTGGTTGGAGTCAGGCAGATCGTTATCGTCCTATCATCCACCTGGCAACCTATCACCAGAACAGCAACACGGCTGCCACTCAGAAGAACTCTAATACCTTCTGGCAGATTAAGAACTACCTGACCTGGACGCACACCTTTGCTGGCAAGCACAACGTTACAGGTATGGTAGGTCAGGAAGCTTGGGAGTCAAAGTACGATTATTTGAGTGCCTCAAATACTGGTTTACCTAACGATAAAGTGCATAATGTTGCTTTAGGTACCGGCAATCCTACTGTGGGCGCAGGATTCGGTGAAGCTTCCATGGCCTCTTTCTTTACCCGTTGGACCTACAGTTACGACGAGCGTTACAACGCCACTTATACCTACCGTTATGATGCTAGTTCCAACTTCGGTCCTAACAAACGCTGGGCTGGTTTCCACTCATTTGCTGCCAGCTGGCGTTTTAATAACGAGGCATTCATGAAAGACCTCACATGGCTCAGCAACGGTAAGCTCCGTGTTGGCTGGGGACAGACCGGTAACTCCAGCATTGGTGCTTACAAATGGGGTGTTGCATTAAAGACTCAGACTTCAGCACTGGGTGCTGGTAACCGTCCTGCCAACATTCCCAACGAAGCTATCCAGTGGGAGAGTCAGGAGCAGTGGAACGTAGGTCTTGACCTGGGTTTCCTGAACAATCGCATCAATCTGACTGTTGACTGGTATCGCAAGGAATCCAAAGACATGCTGATGGGTCTGCAATTACCTGCTTACATGGGTACTAGCGGAAATGCATCCTCAGCCCTTGCAGCTCCCTCTGGCAACTATGGTACTATCCGTAATACCGGTATTGAAATCAGTTTAAACACTCACCCATTAGTGGGTAAGTTCGAATGGGATTCTGATTTCCAAATTTCATTCAACAAGAACAAGCTCGTTGCCTTGAACGACGGTACTGGTAACGCCACCCTGAAGGGTTGGGGACAGTGGGGTGATCAAGAACCCCAGGTTGCTCTGACTGAAGTAGGTGGCTCACTCTTTAACTTCTATGGTTATGTATGCGATGGCTACTATACCTCAAAGGAAGACATTGAGAATTCCCCCAAGCCCCTTCATCCTGCCGTTAATGGTGTATATTCCAAGAATTCCACCGTATGGGTAGGTGATATCAAGTATAAAGATCTTAGCGGTCCAGACGGTGTGCCCGACGGCAAGATTGACGCTTACGACCGCACTAACATCGGCTCTCCTCTGCCTGACTTCACATTCGGTTGGACTAACACCTTCCGTTGGAACAACTTCGACCTGAATATCTTCATTAATGGTTCGTATGGCAACAAGGTAGGTAATTATAATAAGTATAAGCTTACCCACATGAACAATACGTGGATCAATCAGTTGACCGACGTTCTGGGTGCTACACGACTGGAGCCCATCGATGCTGCGAAGGACTACTCTGCAGGTGTGGACCGTGGTGATGGTGTACTGATTTACAACTGGTACGACGACATCAACAATGTCCGTATTGCCAATCCCGGTGCTTCACTGCCCCGTATGTCTATGAACGACCCCAACGACAACGACCGTTGGAGCGACCGCTATATCGAGGACGGTAGCTATATCCGTCTGAAAAACATCTCCTTGGGCTACACATTCCCCAAGAAGCTGGTTCGCAAGCTCTATTTGGAGAACCTTCGCGTCAATGTAAACATCCAGAATCTGTTGACCATCACCAAGTATGACGGTTACGATCCTGAGGTAGGTACCAGCACCCAGTCTTCTTTCGTTGCTGGTCTCGACAATGGTCGCTATCCTTCGCCTACCATGTATTCTTTTGGTCTTAACGTAACATTCTAAACACTGAAGCATTATGAAATTCATCAATATAAAAACCATTGCACTCGCTGTTGTTGCTGGCTTCAGCCTCACTGCCTGTGAGGACTTCCTCGACAAGCCAACTATCGACAACTACAATGCAGACAACTACTACAGCTCTGATACCGAGTGTCTTTCTGGTACATCATACTTGTACAGCTCTCCATGGAGTGACTTTACACGCCCCTTCATCAAAGTCGGTGAGATTCTTTCAGGAAACTACTATCCTGGCACATCTCCCTATCTTGACTTCTCGGTTAACGGTTCTAACGAGGATATCGGCTCGCTGTCGAATTCGTTGTGGTCGGTTGTGGCTCATTGCAATACGGTCTACAACTACATCAAGGATGCAAACGGTCCAACAGAGGCCGGAAAGGGTCAGACCATGGGCGAGTGCCTGACATGGAAGGCCATTGCCTATTTCTTCTTGGTACGTACTTTCGGTGAAATCCCCATCATCCACGACAATAGTGCCGAACTGGAATCGGGCAGCTACAATACTGCTGTCAAGGTGAAGAAGGCCGACGTCTATGAGTATATCATCATGACGCTGGAGAAAGCCATTGAGCTGCTGCCAGAGACACCGCTGCAGGCAGGTCGCATCGACAAGGCCGCCGCTGAAGGCATGTTGGCTAAGGTTTACCTGACCAAGGCCGGTGTGGGCGGTTCCGTCAACAGCGACGATTTGAACAATGCCGTCAAATATGCCCGTTTGTGTCTGGCACACAGCACGCACTCTTTGATGCCCAGTTATCCGGATGTGTTCCGTCTGGCTAACAACATTAATCCTGAGACGCTGATAGCTTGGCGCTGGAATGCCAACAACAACCAGTGGACCGACCAGAGTTTCATGCAGAACGACTATGCTCCCAAGGGCTTTGGCGACGACGACTGCTGGGCACAGTGGGCTGGCATGAGCACGGACCTGCAGGAGGCTTTCGGCATCAAACTGTTACAGCAGACTCCTGACATTTGGCTCAACAACCGTGACACACGCCTGAAAGCTACCATGATGCTTCCTGGTTACAAGTATGACTACTTCTGGACTGACAGAGGCGGTTTCGAGTTCCTGCGTTTTGTCTATGACGACACCTACAATCCCTCTGTCGAATTGTCTGACAAGCAGGTTCCCTGGCTGGTTTGCCCAACAGGCGCTTATCCTGTCAAGCACCTCTATGGCGACAATGCCGACCATATTCTTGGCGTAGGCTATACGGCTGCTCGCATGGCCAACAGCTTAGCAACACCACTGCTCCGTCTGTCTGACGTAATGCTGGTGCTGGCTGAGGCAAAGGTTATCCTGAGCAATCCTACCAGTCCGCAGACTGCTTCTTCTACGGATACAGAGGCTCTTCAGGCCATCAACAGTGTTCGTCAGCGTGCAGGCCTGGTTGCCCTGACCAGTGTTTCCTTCGAGGACATCTGGAAAGAGCGCCGCTTGGAACTTGCCTTCGAGGGTGATCGTTGGTACGACTATGTCCGCGTCAGTTATTATAACTCAGACTTCTGCGTCAACGACCTGAAGGCTCAGACTCGTATTGCCATTGGCAACGGTACGTTGAACGACATATACGAAAACTACTATAAGACTGGCGACTGGGTTGTCTCTGAAGAAACCAAGCAGGCCTTCGAGGAAAGCAAAAAGAGGGAAGCTGCGCCAATGGTTGAGCAACTGCTGGTTACCGATTCCGATACGGGCAAGAAATACCTTGCCATCCCCATGACTGAACGCGACGTGGTATTCAATCCAAACCTGGGTGCTAATGCAGAGGCAGTCCATGTCGATGTACGTGCCACATACAGTTACTAAAATCTAAATAGCAAAAAGATTATGAGTTTTATTAATCACTATACAAAAGGATTGCTGTTGGCTGTAGCAGTCATCAGCTCCATGACACTGACCTCTTGTAAGGACGAGCCAGACAAGTATAAGTCTACCGACGGTCATCCTACTATTAAGTATATCCGTTGTATGTCCTCTGAGGTTCACAGATGGGACGATGCCGCCGATACAGAATACACTGACGGCCTGTTGGTAACCAGTGCAAGCCCGGGTAGTACGCTCGCCATCATTGGTGACAACCTGCGTAGCATCTACGAAATATGGTTTAACGACCAGAAGGCTGCGCTCAACCAGAGCACACTGACCGATAATGCTCTCTTCGTCACTATCCCTGGCAAAGTGCCTGGAATGGTCACTGATAAGATTTATTTCGTTACAACCGACAGAGATACTGTGAAATATGATTTCAAGGTCGTCATCTCGGCTCCTGTCATCAATTCTATGGTTAACGAATATGCCAAGGCTGGTAGCACGCAGACACTGAAGGGTAACTACTTCATCGACGATCCTGGTACACCGCTGACCATCTCATTCATAAATGCTGACGGAGAACTGATTCCTGCGGAGATTTCCAGCATTGCCGAGGATTTCACCTCTGTTGACATCGTCATCCCTGAGGGTGCTGAGGCTGGTCCTATCGTTGCTAAATCGGTCTATGGAACCTCTAAGAGCGCATTCTGGTACAAGGACAATCGTGGACTGCTGTTCGACTTCGACACAGCGAATGGTATTTCCGATGTCGTTCTCGACATGCACGCATGGAACGGACATACTGCTTCTGCTGCCGACGAGACCAGCATTGACGGCAAATACTGGCAGTTCGGTAATGGCGAGGTCACCACTCCTGGTACAGCCGACAATGGCTGGCCTGACGAGTCTTGGAACTCATTCGCCTACTGGCCTGGCAACTGGGAGAGTCCAGAGACCTTCAAGGAATATCCTCGCCTCTATGACTTGGTGGACATGAGCGACTGGAGCAACATGACCATGAAGTTCGAGATGTGTATTCCTGCCGACCATCCTTGGACGGGTGCTGCTTTGCAGATTGTCTTTGTTGGTACGGACAGGACCACGAATGGTCCCGGTGGTGTTGATGCCTATGGCAATGTGATCCACGTTCAGACCAATGACTACCTGAACGATCCTGCTGTGCCACGCGCACTCTATCGTCCCTGGACTGCTACTGGCAGTTTCGACACTGATGGTGAGTGGATTACCGTTTCCCTGCCCCTGGCAGCATCGTTTGTCTACTCATACGATGGTTCACTCTGCTCTGCCTCTATGGACAAGGATTCATTCGCCAGCATCTGGATGGCACTCTATGGTGGTGGTATTGAGGGCTCAGACTGTCAGACAATCATCAAGATTGACAACATCCGTATTGTTCCTAACAAATAATAAAGTATAAATCGTATGAAAAAGATATATAATGTATTGGCCGTGTTGGTGGTAGTCCTTATGGGACTATCGCTGGCAGC
>JAFVHO010000052.1 GCA_017474485.1 Prevotella sp. | reverse complement strand
GGTGAAAGACGTCGCCTTCGAGGAAGCTCACGGTAAAGGAAGCCTCACCCCCAGCCCCTCTCCAACGGGCGAGGGGAGTGGAAACTCAAGCAGCAACACCGGAGGTAACTCAGGCGGCAATACCGGAGGTAATACCGGTGGAGGCGGCAACGGCGACAACGGTGATGACGAAGATTGATAAAGAGTTTGCCCGAAAGGGCAACTCTTTTAAAATTAAAAAATTAAAAGAATAAAAGAATAAAAAATCAAAGCTATGAAACGGGAGACATGGAAGGCAATTATTCAGGTTGTGATAACAATCCTGACGGCGATTAGTTCAACAGTATTAGTACAGTCATGCGGACTATTACACTGATTATTATTCATTGCAGTGCGGTACGCCCAGACCAGCAGAGTTCGGCAGCACAGATAGACACGTGGCATCGCCAGCGAGGCTTCAAGTTCGGTATCGGCTACCACTACGTCATCCGTCGTGACGGAACGATAGAGCCAGGACGTCCTGAATGGATGATAGGCGCCCACTGCCATGTAGCAGGCCAGAACCACAACAAATACTCGATAGGCGTATGCTACGAGGGTGGTCTGGACATCCGCGGTCAACCCGCCGACACGCGAACGGCTGAGCAGAAGGTTGCGATGCGACAGTTGCTGGAAGACCTGCACCGGCGTTACCCCCGCGCCGTGATCGTCGGTCACCACGACCTGAACCCTAATAAGGACTGTCCGTGCATCATTAATGTAGCGAAGGAGTATGCTGACTTACAGCCGAAGTAAAATTATCCCCGCCAATTGGTTTGGTGGGGATAATTGTTGATAGAAGAATTGGTTTGAAATGTGCGATTTTGGTTAATTATTGTTTACCAAATGTGTGGACGGTCGGCGGGAGCAACGTAGATGTCGCCGCTCTTCACCTGGAATAGGTCGTACCACTCATCCATGAGGCGAGCTATACCGTTGACACGGTTGAAATAGGCAGAATGGACGTCGTTTAGATACTGTAGCATATAGCCTTCGGTACCTCTGTCCTCTTCCTTCCACACCTGGGCAAAATGCAGGAAGTATTCGCGGAGCATGTGCTTCAAAGACTCGCCATAATAGCCCTTCTCAATCATCAGTTCTTTGAAGAGTTCGAAAGTCAGACGGAATCCACCGAAGTCGGCCATGTTCTCACCCAGCGTCTTCACGCCATTGGCATGCTGACCCTCGTAGGCCCACAGCTCGTTAAAGCGGTCGACCATCTGTTGCTTCTTTTCTTCGAATTGCTGCTTGTCGGCGGGAGCCCACCAGTCTCTCATATAGCCTTCGCCATCGTACTGAGAACCCCTGGAGTCGAAGCCGTGGCACAACTCATGGGCGAAGACGTAGAATGTGGCATAGCGGCGCAACATATCTTCCTCTTCATCGGACTGAGGATACATGACCTTAGAGCAGAATACAGGGAAGATATATACACCGTTGAAGTCGGGCGCATAGGAGGCATTGATGTAGCTCAGCGTCTTATACATGAGAATATAGTCGGGCAAGTATCCGTAAGTATGCTTACCTACATATGAATTAATCTGTGTGGTGCATTGGGTACGGGCCTGTATGATGTCTTCGAGCAAGGTTTCACCCGTAAGGTTGAAGTCACCCTTGACAATCAGATTTTCAGGTACACCGGCATAGAAATGCATCTTCTGCAACTTCTGCTGCGCAGCCTCCTTGGTGGCATCGCTCATCCAGTCGAGATTCTGGATGCGCTGCGACATCTTGCCACGCAGACGCTCCAGGTCGGCCAGACACTCCTCCTGGTTGACAACGGGGATAAAGGCCTCAGCCTCAGCGGTATTGATGAGCGCAGGAACCGCAGTCTTGATGAAGCTATGTATTGCATTAAGATTCTTGCTAACGTCAATATGATGGTAACCAACCATGAAGTAGCAGTTTTCCATCATGACGTTATAGGCAGTGTACAGATAGAGCAGCTCAGGGTCCTGATTGGCAAGCTCATCGAAGAAAGGAAGAGGCTTGCTGTCTATACTGTCGCGACTGAGATCCAGATGGTATGACTCTGCCAACTTTTCCGGACTGAAGTCTATTGCGCCTGCACGACGTCCCTTCATGGCATTGGCCAGGCTATATTGAGGCAGTTTGTCGCCTTGCAAGCGCTCCATGAGAGAACCAGTGAGCTGTGGGTTGTTGACTGCCCAGGCCTTGTTGGCCAGATCCATCACCTTGTCAACCCAATCGTCCAACTGGCTGGTGTCTTTGACAAACGGCATGAGACAAATCCTCGCATAGGTACGCAACTGGTCTGTTTGGTTATACTTTCTCAACTCCTCCTCTAAACTGTTGACACCAGCCGTTATGACGTAATAGAACAAGTTGTTTTGAGGGGTTAAGGAACGTGCTACGAGAGGGGAATAGCCCATGTCGGACAAGATGCCCCAACCTCTTAGAATGTCAAGATTGCCATTCTCGTCGAACATGGCACTCATCAACTTGTTGATGGCATCCATCTCCTTATTGGCATCGGGCGTGCTGAAAAGATTGCTGACAAGGTGTTTGATCTGTGGGTCTTCGCTGTTTATCAGGGCATTCTGCGAAACCGAATTGATATACTCCATGCCTTCGGTCAGCCAGCTTATATCATTCGGGTCATGACTCTTGATCCAGCCGCCAACGGCAAAATGATAGAACGAGTCGCCAGGACGTACATCACGGTCCATATCCTTGTCGTAAAGATAGATGTCGGCAACGGGATCGACAATCGTGAGTTCTGGTGGTGCAGGATTGTCCTCAATAGTACATGATGTCAGTACCGACATTGTCATCAGCGTCATGGCCGCTGTAGCCATTAGAATCTTTTTCATTGTCTTTTTTTTTAATTAATGATTATTGAGCGGTTCGCCGCCTTGAGAACAGGGATTACCGAGGGGTATTTGTTCGTTGATGCGGAGGAAATTGCCCCAGCCAGTCAGTTTGTGGAAGGCACACTGCTCGTAGCCGTCACCGATATTGGACTGATAGGGGAAGCCTGCGCCGATGAGGTCGTAGTTGTAGTAGAGTTGAGAGTAGAGGCAGACGCTGAGCGTATAGTGGTCCAAATGCTGCTCGTTCCAGCTGACGTCGCCATAGTGGATGATGAGGTCGTTGAATGCACGGTCAATATTGTCCGAGATAGCAGCTATCTGGTTGTCGCCCGTTTCCTCTGCTAACTTGTGGGCATAGTCTGCCATATCGAAGAAGGGACTATACATGCTGTAATCCGGATGGTTGATTGGCTTGCAGAAGCGATAGACGCGGTTGGTGGCACGGTCGATGGCTTCGTGCTGGGTGGGGTAGAGTGCCACTAAGCGGGTGGCTAACAGTTGGCAGGCATCGAGGAGGGCGTCGAACTTACTGGTGCGCAGCATCTTGAAGTCACCATTGGGCAAGTTTTCGCCCTCGTTAATGTCGTCAGGGTACTGATTGTCCCAGTTGGGTCTCATGTTCCGGAACATCTGCTTCACGGCATCCTCGGTATTCTTCTGTTCCATCAGTCCCTTGACAAATTCGCTGAGTACGATGCCGTCGCTACTCAGGCTGTGAGCTGAGCAGCAGATGTATTCCGTAACGTCGCGCAGCTCGGTGAGCGTCTCCATGTTGCCCATCAGGCAGTTGTGGAAGAAGATGGTGTTCATAGACCGCACGGCACCGCTCTCCCTGATGGCCTGAGCCAGTTCATACATGTTTAATTGTTCATGATTGTTCCACTCGTCGCCAATGACACCACGGGTGGGAGCCATGTTCTCGTTATATTTTCCTGGCACGTCTGAAGTTGGGTCAAAGCCGCTGCCGTGTCCCCAGACGGCAAAGATGTATTGCTCTGCCGGGCAAATGAGGGAGCTCAGTTCCATGAACATACGGATGGAGGCGGGGTCGCAAAGCTTCATTTTCTTGGCCTGCTCAGCAAAGCCGTGGCTGGCCAGACCTTCTTCGCGTAGTTTGTTCAGGTCGGTCTTGCTACTCAGTTCAAACCACACGATGTCGCCCGGGTCTGAATACATGCCTGAAAAGGGCTCTCCCTCATCAGGTTTGTCCATACCATATTTGTAGAAGCACACGACGCGTACGTTGGTACTGTCCGTCAGTAGCGGCTTCATTTGCTCCCAAAAGCCCTTCTCGATATACCAGTCCATGTCACCGCCGGCATTACCATAGACGAAGACGGTATAGCGGGCAGCATTCGGAACCTTGATTAACTCCTGCTGGCTCCACGCATCGAACTTCGCCATCATGTTGGCATCGGCCTTGTCGTAAGCCACCGACTTGTCGTCGTAGGTCAACATCAGCTGGCCGCTGGAAAACTGATAGGTATAGCTGAAAGTGCCGTCTTCCATTTCCATGGTGAGATGGCCGTTGGAGGTTGTGGTATAGGTGAACGTCTGGTTGTCGCGGGCGATGGCTCGATTTTCTAAGATGTAGAACGTATCGAAATGGCCTGTGCCGTCAGCATTGAAGGTCATCTTGTTCCACGCTGGACCATAGTTCCAAAGCGGGAATGTCTTGTTGGTGGTGTTGGCGTACCAACTGCCTACGATGGCCACGTCGTGCATGGGGTCAACAGAGGGATTGTCGTTGTTGTCGCTGCAGGCGGTGAAGCCAAGCATCACGATGACCATTACTATCGACATCAGAATCTTTTTCATATTAATTACAATTTAGTTTATATTTTCGATTTCGTCGGCAAAGTTAGACCATTTTCAAGAACCAACAGTCCCACGGTGAGAAAAAAGAGTCCCAAAACGAGAAAAAGTAAAGCCTGACACACATTGCCAGACTTACTTTTATCGATGAAATGGGCGATTTTGTTATTTTAAAGTCTAGCGTCTAGAGGGCTTATGGTCCTAAAAAATTATTGAACTTCTTGAACTCTTGAACTTTGAACTCCTTCAACTGACTATAAACTATAAACTTTCAACTTTATCGCCCCTCGCTGCCTTACGATAATCCGTGGGCGACATGCCGTAGAACTGTCTATCTTTTATTGAAAGCTGCGGTCATGAGCCTTCAACGCTCTCATTGGCTTCATAGAGTCGTTACGCATTTTTACATTGTTGAGTGAACTGCGATGCGGTTTAGGAGCTATACCTTGAACCTTTCTGCTGGCTGGTGCCAGGTTTGCAGGAATGATATAATCGAGGTCTTCGGGATCAAAAGGACAGTATTCTATGATACAGCCGCCATTATAATTGGCATAGACCAACACTCCGGTTTGTCCGTCAGCCGACTGGAACAAGTCGTCGTAGTCCTCCGTATCGGGATAGTGCAACTTGCCTAAGTAGGTGTAGCCCTGTAACAGGAGGGATTTGGTGAAGACATCGAGAGGTACGTTAGGGTCGTGACATATACACATCACGTCGATCAGGTTCTGACCGTCCTCTGTCTCGAAAATATACTGTTCGGTAAAGTGGGGGGCAACGTAGTACCAATAGTGCCAACCAGTACCTTCCCAGAATTCAAGCTGGCCGTTGCCTACAGCCCAGAACTGTTTGGCCTGCTTGTGCGCCTCGACCTCGGCAAGGTTACAGCCCCATTTGAGGCAGGGGTCGTTGACGAGTATGCCGGCATCGCGGTCGGCCTTCCAGGCGGGCAGCTGGTCTTTCGGGCCGAAGAACGGCGGCTGGTAGGAGATACGGTCAACGTCGAAATAATAGACCACGTTGCTGCCGTCTTGCAGCTTATGATGTCCCTCTCTTACAATCTCGTTAGGCTCGAAATTGTCATTGACGGGCGTCCATGTAACTAAGGACAATATCATATCGTCGCCATGTTCGAGGGTGTAATGCAAGTATTCCGTATCTTCTTTATCGAGGTAGGCAAACGGGTAGGGATCAGCATACTGATCCTGTATAACCCAACGGTCTTCCTCTGAACGTGCAGGGTCAAGCCAGATGCCTGCGGTCACCTGATCCATGCGGTACAGGTCAATTTCCACGAAGCCGTATTCTTGAGGGCTTTTCTCACTCTTCAAATCGAAAATGCTTCCTACGAGTTTTGGTGTGATGGTGGTCTCGATAGAATTACCGTTGACGGTGACAGTAGCAGAGGCTAAACCAACGGCATCGGCACATAGATGAATCATATCTAACTGAAGCACCTTGACGGTAGAGAGTTCCTCTTCATCGGCGAGCACGAACTTTTTCTCCACTCTCGTCCCGTCGTCTAAGTAACCGTTCTGCCATCCGACAAGGGTATAGGTGCCGTTGGGCAAGTCGTCAACTGCTAAGGTCAGCGGCTCTAAGCTCTTTGTTACCGTGCCGATTTTAGTCACCAGACGGCCGTTTTGGTCGTAGATGAGCAACGTATCTGATATACTTACAGCCGTGGGCAGGTTGCGTTCTATAATCTCGGCCATGCCCACCTCTTCATACATGGCTGCCGTGTTAAGGGTGATTACTGCACGTCCGGATGTGGTACTGGGCGTGGAAGGATTGTCGTTGGTGCTACAGGCATTGAATGCCAGTGCTACGATGACTGCTGTCATCAGATAAATCATCTTCTTCATAATACTATAGTTTGTTGTTATCCGTTATTCAGTTCGTTATTGTTGAAGTAGGCTATCGACAGGCGGTAGTGTGCGGCGCCAGCCGTTGCCTTGGATATCTTGCCGGAAGTGGCATCATAGTATTTCAGCTTCTTCGACAGGAAACCGCCTGCGACCTCGCGAACCCAGAAACTGGAAGCAGGATTGAATTTCATTGACACCGCCTCGAACCTGACAAGTTGCTTCATTGTCATCTTTTTCATATTTAAAACGGTTTATATTTTCGAATTCGTCTGCAAAATTAGTCTATCTTCAGGAAACAACAGTCCCACGGTAGGAAAAATTAGTCCCAAAACGAGAAAAAGTAAAGCCTGACAGAAATTGCCAGGCTTACTTTTATCGATGAAATGGGCGATTTTTTGTCAGTTAGGTAATTCTGTCACGTTGTCCTCAGGCAAGACAAAATTGAACGATGAAGGGCTCCATGCGGGTGGCGGCGTAGGATTCAGGTACATCCATCGGCTCCATCCCACCAACTTGTCGAATGTAGTCAGCTCATAGGTGTTGGCAAAGGTGCTGGGCCATGTGTCGGTCTTTTCAAGCTCATAGTGAGCCAGGTTGCCATCGCTGCTGTCGCCACCTTCATCAACGTAACGATAGTATTCGCGCTTACCGTCTGAATAATAGACATAAGCACCTTTCAACTTAGATCCTGCGCCATCGCCCTCATACTTGTAAACAACATAAGTACCTAAACAACCAAGCATCATGCTGTAGTCCACTTCAAAGTCATGTTCAGTCAGATATTTGCTGTGGCGCTGTCTAACTATACAGGAGTTGAAGGCTGTAATCATGCTTGAGGCGAATGTCTGGTCGTACACGTCGGGCAATTCATAGAAGAGACTCTCGATATATCGTCCCATGTCGTAAAGGGGATAGTTGTTATACACTTTCATGGCGTTGGCTGTACACAAGTCTATACGTGCACGCTGATCTTCCGTACCGTTCTGGTAGGTATTCACCAATCGGTCGGTAAACTCTTTCAGCACGGGAGCCAGATCGTTCAGTCGACTGGTCTTGGTCAGCGTGAAGTCGTAATAGAGGGGATTGTCGGGATCGGTGCTCTGATAGAACTCCGCGTCCCAGTTGTCCATATTGGCATCGAGGAAGTTGGAGAGTGCCGTCTCCGTATCCTGTCCGGCAGCAAAATTGTCGGCAATGGCATAGAAAGCCGAGCCACCACCCCACATAACATAGGTCGAACCGGCAATGTAATCGGTGACGTCCTTCACATCGTATAGAAATTCCAGATTGTTCATCAGGCAGAGGTAGGCCACGATGCCATCGATATGCACCGAGGCATTTTTCACGCCACGTGCAAAACTCTTGGCTGAGAAGCATTTGCTGTTATATCCATCATCGTAAATCAGTCCGCGGCGCTGTGCACTGCTCATTGGACTGCTGGTTGCTTCTGCTAAATCAGCATGAGGCAGGTAGCCGCCACCATGGTCGGCCATCACTAGGATGTACCTCTTGGCAGGATAGTTCTTAGCAGCCCAGTTGATGAAGTTGGTCAGCGAGTCGGGGCAGGTGCAGTCGGCATTCGTCTCGCCGTAAGGCTCTGTTTCCAGCAACTGCTTGCGCAGGGTCTTCTTGGGATCTACCGCAAAGCGATAGCTCTCGCCAGCCTTTGGATGACACAAAAAGAAGTAGTTCACCAAATCCATATTCTCCATCTCTTCCTCGGAGATAAGCTTAGACGTTTCATCGGCCCACTGTACAATAGTTTCATAGTCATATTGACTATAAGCCGTCGGGTAGAGCGATGTCTTATACTGAGCCACCACGTTCACACGGTCAAAACTTTCGGGCTTAGCCTTGTAGAACTTGTGGAAATCGTCCAAGATAGCCGCATCCACGTTTCCACCACCACAGCCATACCACAGGATGGTGGCATCAGCCAGTTTTTCCTCCGGATCGACCGTTGGGTTCACAGGGTTATCTACATTGTCAATGGTACAGGCGGTGAATACCGTCATTGTCATTGAACAGCAAAGGACGGCTGCCCACGTCATCAGGATCTTTTTCATTGTTGTTAAATTTTAAATATTAATAATGTATAATCATCGTCAAAGTTATCAGACTCTTTTTGCCTTTCAGGCGAAGATTCGTACGTTCGGCAAAGCAAGCGCGCTTGCTTTGCGCTCTCTTAATAGAATCTTTCATTGTTGTTTATGTTTTATTGTGTGATTATTGTGCATTAATTGGTCCGCCGCCACCGCAGGTGGGATTGCCCCAGGGTAGGCAGGTGTTGATGCGGAGGAAGTTGCCCCAGCCGGTGAGTTTGTGGAATGTACACTGCTCGTAGCCCTCGCCGATGTTGCTCTTAACGGCATTCCCAGCACCATGATAGTCATTGCCACCAGAAAGAGATTCTTTTTCATTTTTACTTGTTTTAACGTTTGTCTTCTCGAATTCATCTGCAAAATTAGTCTGTCTTCAAGAATCAATAGTCCCACGGTAGGAAAAAAGAGTCCCAAAACGAGAAAAAGTAAGTCTGACAGAGATTGCCAGACTTACTTTTTCCGATGAAATGGGCGTTTTTAAAACTATTTATAATTTCCTTATAAGTTTACTGAAAACATTATTCCCATTTGCTGGTTCCAGTTCCTTTTCCGTTGACGTCGTATTTGTAGATAATGTCCAAGGGACGACCTTTTTCTTCGAGCATTTCCTCTAACGTGCCTGCTTTGTTACGGCTAGTTTCATCAAATGCAATAGGAATGTATGTATCAATGGTTTTTCCAGATGCAGTCAATGACATAAATTCTATTTTATAGCCACGAGATAGGATATATTGGCCATTAGGGTCGAGACCGTCTTTTGCCTTAATCTCGAAAAGGATGCCGAGAGTAGCGGGCAGTTTTGCTACAACTTTCTTTGTCCACGTTCTTTTACCTTGCTGGTTCGTTTGGTCAGACCATACCACTTTTTCGCTTTGAATCTTTCCGCTTTCATCGTAATATTTGACATAGTAGTCGAACGAAGCGAGTGACTCATCAGTGGTATACAGTGTACAATCCATCACACCCGACGTAGGCGCGTCTACGGGCTTCTTGTTGTCGTTGTCGTCATCGTCGCTGCCGCAGGCGGTGAATACGGTTGTTGTCATTGCGCAGCAAAGGACGGCTGCGAGCGTCATCATCATCTTTTTCATAATGTCACAATTTTTAAGTGAATAAATATGTTATTGTTTTTGTTATTTCCTTGCTGCCCTACGATAATCCGAAGGTGACATGCCATAGGCATAGCTGAAGATGCGGAAGAATGAACTACGGGAGAAGCCGGAGAGTTCGGCAATCAGTGCAACAGAGTCTGTCGTACTGGCCAGCAGGTGGGCGGCATAGCGCAGACGGTACTCATTGAGGAAGCCGTTGACGCTCTTACCATCAGCACAAGCACTGATGGCATCGGTGACGTAGCGTTCATTGGTGCCGAGAAGCTGGGCCAGACGGTTGCGGTCCAAATCAGCGTCAGTATAGATATGGTCTGAATTATCCATGAGGTCGCAGATACGGCAGAAGAGTTGCTGATTGGCTGTCAGGTTTTCTTGGGGTTCAGCTTTTAACTGCACGATGGCCTGATGTTCCTCCTGCACGCGCTGTTCTATATCGGCCAGCAGGCGGCGGTTCTTCTCAAGGAGTTCCTGATTATATTTTCGTGTACGCCAGAACAGGTAGCCTATGAGTAGGATGACAAGGGCAGCAGCGGCCAGCAGGAGACGATGGATGCGAGTCTCGCTTTTGGCATCGTTCAGTGCCAGCTCCTTTTCATGGGTCTGGTAGATGACCGCCAGCTCGGCCGCATCGTTTTGTTTCTGCCAGACGAGGGCAGAGTCGATGGCAGCGCTGACACTGTCGGCAAGTACCAATGCATCGGCATGTCGGCCAGCCTTGCGGTAGGCCGTGTAGCGGGGAGAGAGGCGGGTGGCGATGATGTCGAAAGTCATCTTGGCACCGTCGGTAGCTAAATAGGTGCTGTCAATGCGTTCGTACCAATAGGCTGCCTCGTCGTAGCGACCAGCAGCCATCAGGTAGTCGGCTGCCTCTCTGTAGCCTATTGGCTCCATTAGACGGCTACGGGGGATGGCGGCAAAGGTGGCGGAAGCCTCGGCAGTATGGCCTAATTCTATTTGGCACAATGCTCGCTTGAGAGCAACATGGCCTTTCCATTCCTCAATCATCAGCGAGTCGCCTTGCTCTTGCTTGGCGAGGGTTAGCGCTTGTGCACAGCGGTCAAGCCATGCCATTGCCCCTTCACTGTCTCCTGTTGTATGGTGAATATCAGATATGTTGATACAGGCCCATGCTATATCCAATTCTCTGCGGTTCCCATTTTTCGCTTTTTGTTCTATTGCCTCATAGACTTTTTGTCCCGTGAGACGGGCCTCGTCGTACTGGTGCTGCTGTAACTGGATTTCCGCCATGAGCATCAGTAAAGCAGCCTCGAGTTTTTTAGGGAATTCCTCGTTTCCCTTTGCTTGCTGCAGCAGCTCGGCAGTGACGTTCATTGCACCCTCAGTATCGCCTCGACGAAAGCGCAAATATGCCCAGCGGTAGCCCGCATCGGTATAGTGATACCAGTCTTGTGCCGGGTTACGTGCAAAGCCTTGATAAGCCTTCCGATAGTAATGCTCCGCTATCTTCATCTGCCACCCTTGGTCGTAGGCGAGTCCACGCTGATAGTCTGCCATTGCCGAACTGCTCACGTCGTCCTTCGTGTCGCTGCAATGAGTGCAAGACGCCACCATGGTTAGCACGGCGCATAATATAAATATGTATATCCTATGCTTCATCTATTATACGATTCCTGCTTTCCTCATCTTCTGACGCTGCTCTTCGTTCTGACGGATGAAGCGCTCGATGAAGACGTTTTGGTCGCCAATACGCCAACGCTGGTATATAATGATGACTATGAGTGCCAGCACCACCACAATAAGGGTAGCGGCAAGGGCAACTGTGATGACAAGTGTTATTTCCATACGCATTGTTGATTTGATTTCGTCTGCAAAATTAGAGCATCTTCAGGAAACAACAGTCCCACGGTAGGAAAAAAGAGTCTCATTTCGAGAAAAAGTAAAGCCTGACAGAAATTGCCAGGCTTCAATATTCCGATGAAATGGGGATTTTATATTCGAAAGATACTTTTTTACCGAATAATCTAACACTTATATCGAAAAATTTGCCCGTTTTGTATTTTATGTAGCATAAAATGATTATATTTGCAGCCGTTTAAGGAATTGAAAATATGGAATCATTTATGTTTTTAGGCTTCGGCCTTGACGCCTGGATTACCATTGTGACGGTACTGGGCATGTTCACTATCCTGCTGTTCACCAAATGGCGTAGCGACTTGGTATTCCTTGGAGCCATCGGAGTGCTCTATGTGACGGGTGTACTTGATGCGAAGGAAGCCTTCTCAGGTTTCAGCGGCACGTCGGTCATCACAGTTGGCGTGCTGTTCGTAGTCGTCGCAGGACTGATGCATACTGGTGTGCTGCAATGTATTGTGAAGTATCTGCTCGGCACGCCCAACAGTTATGCGAAGGCGGTGACGAGACTGATGCTGCCCGTAGCGTTTCTCAGCTCGTTTCTCAGCAATACAACGGTAGTGACGCTTTTCGTCAACATCGTCAAGATGTGGGCTAAGAAGCTCGGTATATCGCCCTCGAAACTGCTGATTCCCCTAAGTTATGCCTCGGGCATGGGTGGTGTGTGTACCCTGATTGGTACGCCGCCAAACCTCATCATCAGCGGACTCTACGAGGAAAAGACGGGCGAGGCCATGAATATCCTGACCACGACTATTCCCGGACTGTTCTGTCTGGCTGTCGGTGTGTTGTCGATTATCGCCATGCGACGTCTGCTGCCCGACCGTAAGGTTCCTGAGAGTGCCTTCGAATCGATTAGCGACTACACTGTGGAATTCCAGGTTCCGTCGGACAATCCTTATATTGGCCAGACGCTGGGCGAGGCTGGGCTCTTCCAAGTCAAAGGCGGCAGTCTGATAGAAATGCATCACTTCGACGAGACGCCCTTACCTATCATGGAGGACGAGCCCATCATGGGCGGTGACCATCTGGTCTATGCAGGACAGATTGATGAGCTGATTGATATGGCATATAGCCACAAGTTGGTGAGTGCCGACCACCATATCTTCTCTATTGACGAGGTTGACGATTATCGTTTGCACACGGCATACATCACCTTCGGTAGCCGTCTGATAGGTACGACCATAGGTGGTAGTTCGTTTGAGAGGGATAACAATGTGATGTTGGCGGCTGTAGCCCGACGCGGTGAGCGTATCAATGAGGCACCGCGAAACGTGGTGCTGCAGGCTGGCGACACGCTGTTGTTGGTATGTCCGAAGCAGATCAACTTCAACACGAGGACTTTGACGAACGACCTCCACTTCTTTGATTCTGACGAGGTGCCCAACATCGGGTACGGCACAATTATCTCGACGACGATTATGATTGCCATGGTGGTACTGTCGGCCTGCGGTGTCATGCCACTGCTGCAGTGTGCCTTCCTTGCCGCCGCCGCCATGCTTATCTGCCGTTGCTGCAATATGGAGCAGGCCATGCGCGCCATTAACTGGGATATTCTGATGGTCTTCGCCGGCAGTGCCGTGCTCGGTCTCGCTATCCAGAAGACTGGTATTGCCGAGTGGCTGGCCAACGGTATCCTTGACGTCTGTGGCACTAATCCGCTGGTGGTGATGACTGCCGTTTGTCTTGTCGGCACCTTTGTCACCGAGTTCATTTCGAACACAGCTGCCGGTGCCATGTTCTTCCCCATTATGTACGAGGCCGCTGAGAAATTGGGCTATGAGCCGTTCCCCTTCCTCGTCGCCCTCATGGTGAGCGTCAGCAGTAGCTTTGCCACGCCTATCGGTTCGCCCACCCACATGCTGGTCTACGGCCCCGGTGGCTACCGCTTCAGTGACTTTATGCGTATCGGTCTGTTGATGAACTTCATCATTCTGGCTGCCAACATTCTGATAGTGAATCTCATCTATCCTTTAACGCCATTGCCATAAAAGGTCTGTTAGTAAATGACCTTTTTGCCGTTTACGATGTTCAGACCTTTTTGGGGCTGGCTGAGACGCTGGCCGTGTAGGTTATAAGTATTCACTCTTCCCTCTTCTCCCACCTGAAGGTAGGAGTGTGGTACGCAATCCTTCTTCCATCTTCCCTCATCAATGCCTGTTGTGCCGCCGATAATGGCTACACCGAAACGCTGGGTGAAGGTGGTCTGGCCATCGTTAACGGTTACTTCGCAGTAGCCCACGCCTCCAACTTCCGATGTGTTGACTTTCAGATGGTCGCCCTCAACGCTTACATTGAAGTGATTGTTCGGAAAGTCTACGGTATAGGTCGGTGTGACGCTTTTGCCGTTCTGACCATAGAAACCTGCGAAATGCTGACGGAGGTCGATGGTGCCGTCAGCGTGAGGCTGGAGAGTGAGGTATGGATGAGCCATGAATTCCAAATAGTCTTCCAGCAGTGTCCAGCCATCACCGTTGGGGTCGTCGTTCTGGTTGGCCACACTGGCATTGCTGCCGATGCACTGCTCCCACCAGTCAGGCATACCGTCCTGATCGGTATCCCAGTCAGCGGCACGCTGCTCTTCGGGATAGTCTTCCCAGCCCTTGCCAGCAGCATGTTCGGTAATGTCTTCCTCAGTGTCAATCTCGCCCTTGATTCTCGACTTGCTACCCACATAGGTATATGTGCCGTCCAGCGTCTCGCGGACGTTACGCTGGTGGTGCTCGTCGCGCATGGGCATGGTGGCTCCGCTGTAGCTGGTCACAATCTTCATGGCATCTTGAGCCGTATGGATGGTGGCATACGATGGGAATAGCGGTTCACTGAGCAGATAGTCATAGGTGGTGGGGATATTGCCAGTGGCGTTGTAGGTCTCACCTTTCTTGTCGCTAGTTTGCGTGTGGTTCTTGTTTTCGCGGATGTTGCCGTTGACATAGGCTTGGTCGATGCCGTCAGGAGCTATGGCATCCTCGAAATCCTGTGTAAAGAGAATGGTCTTCCGCGTGTCGGCTCCCATCTTATAGTAGTTGTTGACGAAGTTCACCGCGTGGCAGTTGCCGTCGGTGGTACGACTGTTCCAGTTGTAGCAGACATTGTTGAACAGGTCGAGACCGCCGATGGGACGGTTCTGGCCATCCATACCGCCACCCATCGACCAGTTGCGTCCTGCACAGTTGACCAATAGGTTATGGTGCCATGAACCGATGCGCCCGTCGATGGTGGCTGCATAGCCGTGGTTGGTGCCGTCGGCATAGTTCTTGTGGCCTGCAATGCCCAATGCCTCGCTGATGACGCTATATTGGAACGAGATATTAAATGCGCCACGACCCGATACCGTCTCGTCGGTTCCCCAAGCTGCCGTGCAGTGGTCTACAATGGCGTGGTTGGCTCCCGACATACCCATGGCATTACCTGTGTTCTCGCCATAGACGCCCAAGCCGCGCTTGAAACGCATGTGGCGGCAGATGACGTCAGAACCGATATTGATGTTCGAGGCCTTGATGCAGATGCCCTTGCCAGGTGCTGTCTGTCCGGCGATGTAGGCGTAAGGCTTGACAAACTGTGAGCCGAAGTCGAGTTCGATGATACCGCTGACATCGAACACGATATAACGGGGCTCGTCGATGTTTACCAATCCGTAGAGTAGGGAACCAGGAGTGTTCTTGTCGCCGCTGAGGTTTGTCACATGATAGACTATACCGCCACGTCCGCCAATGGCATAGCGCCCATAGCCTTCGGCACCAGGGAAAGCCAGGTGGCAAGGCTGGAAAGTCCAGACCTGACCCTTATGAACCTTACCTTGCCCGTCGACCTCGTCAATGCGCCACCAATACTTCTGCATGGATGACAATCCACCCTTGACATATTCTGTAGTGGTACCTTCGTATTCATAGGTTGTGGCAGCGGCCACTTGTGCGGAGTCAGTACCTAAGACCATCTTATGGCTGACGACACCTTCGGGCGCCGTCCATGAGAAGGTCACCGTCCCATCTTCCGTACCAGCATGGAAATCGTGATTCTCAGGCTGTGGGTCGGTGGCAACAATCTCGGCCACGTCGAACTCCAAGCCGTTAATCATGGCGCGGGTGTTGGTATAGGTCTTGCCAGCCTCAGGTACTGTGCTGTATGTAATGACGACAGGCTGTCCTTCAGTGACGTTGAACGTGATGAACGACGTGCCAGCCTCGGCATTGCTTTGGGCTGCGGAAGTAAACTTCACGCCTGTAGCCACCACGTTGCCGTCAACCCGTACTTCGATATCGGGCTGTGTCTGGTTCTTGTCGGAATTATTGTGATATGCTTTCAGCGAATGTGTACCAGCCGTCATGCCAGTTATGGTCAGAATCAGCGAGGTAGAGCCTTCGGTAATCTGCGTCATGTTGCCGTTCTCCAGATTGGTGGCCAGCACCTCATCGGCAATGACGCGCAGACCTTTGGTCTCTACGTCAGTCTTGCTCCAGTTGCTGCCCACAGCTGAGGCGGCACCTCCGGCAGTGATGGTGATGGTCATACCCCCGTCGAACGTCTTCGTGTCACTTTCGGCACGAGGCACGGCCCATGAAATGTAGTTGACTTCAGTGTCCTTACCGGGTGCGGTCTTTCCGGGTAAGTCAAAATCGATGCTTTGTGCTGTTGCAGCCATTGTTGCCAGACCAAGCATGGCAGTCATTAGTAGATGCTGTTTCATTTTTTTGTGTTTGTTTTAGTAATTCGCCTGCAAAGGTATAAAAAAATAATCATATTTTCAGTACGGATTGAAACATTTTTCTATATCGATGCAACAAAAATCCATGGTAATATGGGGAATTTTGTGTACTTTTGCCGCATAAATAACATAATATGCGTCGATTACTACTACTCTTTGCTGTTTTTCTGGTTTCTGTCCTTGGCTTCGGACAGGCCGGAAATTTCATCCCCTCTGAACGTTTTTCGAGTGGACTTATTAACGATATTTGTCAGGATAAGTACGGTTTTATTTGGATTGCTACAGAGAATGGTCTGAACAAATATGACGGTTATCGTTTCATGACCTACTATCCTCAGCAGTCTGACTCGACGGCATTGCCGAGTAAGACTGTCACCAAGTTGTATTGTGACAAGAAAGGACAATTGTGGATTGGAACGAGAATGGGTTTTGTCCGTTATGACTATGCTACCGACCGTTTTGTTCGATATTCTTTTACAAACAAAGAGACACCTCGCGTCATTTCAATCATGGAGCGAAAGAATGGCGAATTCCTGGTAGGTACATCGGGTAGGGGTTTGTATAGGTTGCAGAAAGATTCACTTGTAAAGATTCCCGATGGTTATACGTCTGGTGGCGGTAACTGGTATTTCAACCAGATGATGGAAGACAGTCAGGGACGTTTCTGGAAGTGCGGCTACGGCGAGGAAATCACCATGAAAGACAAAGCGGGCGTTCACCAGTTCTTTATCAATAATGGTATTGTCATGTTGATGACGGAAAAGGATGGCGAAATCCTGATAGTCAGCCAGCATGGCATCAGTTGCTATCGTGACGGAGCAATGGTCAATGCAGATATTGACATGTCTGTGCTTGGCAGTGAAAACGTTGTGATTTGCAGTGCTTACAAAGATAGTAAAGACAATATATACATAGGTACGCGCGGAGATGGTCTCTTCCTGCTGAAAAAAGGCAGCAAGAGTCTTGTTCGTGTGGAATGCAGTCTGAACGGCTTGGATCTGAATACAGCGAAAATCTGGTGTATCAAGGAAGACCGTAACGGCAATATGTGGTTGGGATGCCAGTCGAAAGGTCTGGTGATGATTCCAAGTGTCCAACCCCAGTTTACCTCATGGAGTTTCTTGTCGCAAGGCTATCGTATCGGTTCGACGGCAACTTCCATCTGTGAAGGCGATCAGGGCATGCTTTGGTGTACTGTTCAGGGTAGCGGTGTCTTTGGTTTCGACCAGCATGGTTGGATTGTAGCTCACCCGGCATCTCCCCCTACTGCAGAATATATCTACCGTGACAAGAGGGGACAATACTGGATTGGCACAGACGAAACACTGTATTCATACGACCCGTTGACTGGCCGGTATCAGGCACATGTGTCGCTGGTCAGTGAACATGTTAACGACATGACGGATATTGGTGACGGACAGCTGTATATCTCGACCTATTCCCGTGGCTTCTCTATTTATAATACGGAAACTCATTCATTGCAGAACTATCAAGCCACACAGGAGAATCCCGTGAAAGGTCATCTGTGTAATAACTGGGTGCTCGCTATGATGCCTGACAAACAGGGACGCATCTGGTTGGCTACGGCGTCTGGTGTCTCGTGTTACGTTCCCAACAGAGACAGTTTCCGCCCTTATGGTTGGGATAGCCTGTTGGAGGGAATGATCTGTTTCTCCCTCTGTGAAACTCGTCAAGGTGATATTCTTATTGGTACGGACCAAGGTCTGTTCCGTTATCACCCCGGTGACACCAAGGCCAAACGCTTCCCGGATGGTGACGCTTTGACCAATAAAGTGGTGGGCTATATCGTAGAAGCCAACAACGGTGATATCTGGTGTGCCACATCAATGGGTATCTGGCAGTATGATGTGCACAAGAAACATTTCATTGCCCATGTCAGTGGTAATGGCTTGACCGTCAAAGAATATGTAAACAATGTTGGCATACACGCAAACGATGATATGGTTTGCTTTGCCAATAATGACGGCTTTACAGTCTTCAATGCAGCACAGTTGGTCGGTGGTCACAAGGATTTGCCGGATGTCAATCTGACGGGCTTTTTTATTGCCGGACAACCAGTCAATATCCGTACGGAGTCGAACGGACAACAGATAACCAGGAAACCTGTGATGGAATCGGATTATTTTGAGGTGTCCTATCTTGAAAATAACATTTCGCTGGAATTCTCCCTGTTAGACTATAACAGTCCGCTCAATATCGTCTATGAATATCGGATTAATGGTGCCCAATGGCTGAAAACGCCCGAAGGCCAGAATGTGATACAGCTGAGTCATCTGCAGCCAGGTAAATATGAGATAGAGGTCAGAGCATTGTCTTCGGGTGTTTATTCCCAGCCCAAGACGATTGTGGTTGAGGTTTCACATCCCTGGTATAATTCCAGATGGGCCTATTTGCTGTATTTTGCCATTGTATTAGGCATTTTGGGCCTAATATTCTGGTTCCAGAGACGTATGGCTAACCAACAGTTGGACGAGGAGAAGATGAAGTTCCTGATTAATGCCACGCACGACATCCGTTCGCCGCTGACGCTTATTATGGGGCCGCTCGCCAAACTGAAGTCTGTTGTGACGGATGGCGAGGGAAAGGCCTATATCGACACGATAGACCGTAATGCCAACCGCCTGATGTTGCTGGTCAACCAGATTCTAGACGAGCGACGCATCGACAAGAACCAGATGCAGTTACGTTGTCGAGAGACTAATATGGTCGATTTCATCAGTAATATATGTAAACTATACCAGTATAATGCTTCACAGCGTAATATCACGTTCACCTTTGAACATGACCGTGACCACGTGTTGGCATGGATTGACCGTATCAACTTCGACAAGGTGGTCAACAACCTGCTGTCGAATGCCTTTAAGTTCACCTTTGATGGTGGCGAGGTCAAGGTGGTGTTGAGTGAAATGGAAAAGGAAATCACGCTGAAAGTCATTGATTCCGGTGTTGGTATCAAGCCGGAGGAAGCCTCACATGTATTCGACCGCTTCTACCAAGGCCGTAATGCCGACGATATGGGCATGCAAGGTACGGGTATCGGTTTGAATCTGTGTAAGGCCATTACCGAGATGCATCATGGCCAGATCAGTGCACAGAACCGTGAGGACGGTGAGCGTGGTTCGTGCTTTGTCGTCGTCCTGCCAAAGGGTAATGCCCACTTGAAGGCCGAAGAAATCGTGGTTGACACGCCTGCCCGTGAGGTGCTGTCAACAGGTGGTACTTCGCGCCAGTTCCGCCAGTTCCGTATTCTCATTGTCGATGACGACCATGAGATAGCCGACTATATCATCAATGAATTAGGCAATCGCTATAAGTTCGACCATGCCCCCAATGGTAAAGAGGGTTTGAAGATGCTGCTGACGTCTCAGGCCGGTAACGATGGTAGTCAGACGATACGTTATGACCTTGTCATTAGTGACGTGATGATGCCTGAAATGGATGGCATCACCATGCTCAAACGTATCAAGGATAACCCGCAGATATCACAGTTGCCTGTGATCATGCTGACTTCGAAAGCTGAGGTAGAGCATAGATTGGAAGGTTTGAAGTCGGGTGCTGACGCCTATATCGCCAAGCCATTCAACATGGAAGAGCTGCATATTCAGATAGACAATCTGATTGATAACGTGCGACGTCTGCGCGGTAAATTCAGTGGTGCACTCCAACAGGAGCAGCGCGTTGAGAACATAGAGGTGAAGGGCAATAACGACGCCTTGATGGAGCGTATCATGCGTTCGGTGAATGCCCACATGTCTGATACAGACTATAATGTTGATACGTTGGCTGAGGATGTCGGTATCAGTCGTGCCCAACTGCACCGTAAGATGAAAGAACTGACTGGCATATCGAGTGGTAAATTCCTGCGTAATCTGCGCATGGAACAGGCTGCCCGTTTGTTGCGCGAGTCAAAGGTCAATGTGTCTCAGGTCGCCTATAATGTGGGTTATTCTGACTTGGCTCATTTCTCTACTGCTTTCAAGAGCTATTTTGGCCAGTCACCCTCAGAATATGCGGAATCACATAAAGGAGAATGATTATAATTATAAAACCAAATTCATTATGACAAGGAAGAACTATTTATTATTAGTTATGCTGTTACTGATGACAGCATGGCAGAGCGCGACGGCTCAACAGCGCCGTCCCATTGACTCACAGCATCCGCTGTGGCTCATCCATATAGACGTGTGGAATTCGGCTGATCCTCAGAAGATCATCAACCTTATTCCCGATGACATCAAGCCATACGTTTGTATGAATCTATCGCTGTCGTGTCAGTTCGATACGAAGACGAGCATGTACCGAATGCCTCGTAATGCCGTGCGCACATATAAGTCGTGGGCTACCGTCTGTCAGCAGAACGGCATGTGGTTCTCGTGTCAGCCGGCATCGGGTGGCCATACGCACATCCAGGATAACGACCTGGAGACATTCGAATACTTCTTCAAGACCTATCCCAACTTCCTGGGCTGGAACTATGCTGAGCAGTTCTGGGCCTTTGGCGATGCAGGTGACTTGAGTTCGATGACGGCAGCCTCACGCTGGGCTCTGTTTGCCAATTTGGTTGAGATGTCGCACAAGTATGGTGGTTTCCTCACTGTCAGTTGGTGTGGCGGTGTCTATCACATGAACACCAACCCCATCGCCGAATTGAAAAGCAATAAGGATTTCTTGTCTGCTTGTCAGAAGTATCCAGAAGCTATTGTTTTTCTTTATAAGTACACGCACTGTAGCAGTTTTTATAATAACGAGAGTGTCTGCTGGGGTCCGTTTATCTCTGGTCTGACCAAGAACTATGGCGTACGCTACGACAACTGTGGATGGAATGACATGCTTTCAAAGTTGTTGGGTGAGAACCACGGCAAGAAGTATCCTGGTAGTGCCGGTATCGGTACGGTCATGGAACAGACCTGCGTGAATGGTGGCGCTGTCTGGGACGGTCCTGAGCTGATATGGCGTGAGGAATGCTTTTTGAATCAAAGTGATTCCAATGTGGATGGCTATACACGTCGTAACTGGGCTGCCTCGCCTCACTTTAAGGGTATCTGGCTCGAAATGTGGCGCCGTATTATCGATGGCACCATGTATATTCCTTCAAGAGAAGAAGTGGTGGCAAAGACCAAGATAGTTGTTGTTAACGACAAAGCCGATGACTATACATCATGGGACGACCTTTACAACGGTCTCTACTTGCAGACTGACCCAGGCAACCAGCGAAAGGAAGGTCAGTGGAATTACGGCCAGTGGCAGAACAACCTTTGTTACTTTAAGTCGACGGGCCGTTATGGTGCTATCCCCATTGTGACTGGTCTTTATGATGATGCAGCGAAGGCCATACCTTTGCAGGTAAAGAAGTCTAACTATACGTCACGCTGGAGTACGCAGGCTAAGAAACAGGCCGACTTCAATGCCCAGTACCCAGAGGTATCGAAAGGTGATCTCTATGTGAACCGCTATCGTAACCAACTTGTCACCTACACCCCATATACTTATCTGAATACAAAGAAATCAGCATCGGCAGAAATCCCCTTGCTGTATAACACCTGTGACTCATTGAAACTGCAGTATGGCAAGCTCTCTGCAGGTGTCATCCGCGAGTATGCCGACCATATCGACTTCTATTTCAATAATTATCGTAGCGACAGTCTTACCCAACAGACCGACAAGATTGTCATTACTGGCGTCACGTCAGAACCTACCTGTAAGTTGACAAAGCCAACTATTGCCAATCTTTCCGGACACAATGCTACCATGACAGGCAAGTCATACGATGCAGAGAAAAAGACCTTCAGCGTCAATGTCCAGCACATGGGAGCAGCCATCCTTCGCATTGATTGCTCGGGAGCAGCTACAGACCGACAGACCGACTTCCTGCCTGCTACCGCACTCGAACAGCCCAAGCAGCCGGAACCCTATAAAGGTCCCATCATCATCGAGGCTGAGGATATGGACCGCAAGAGCGTTACTCACAGACTGACCAATTCAGGTTGGTGGGCACAAGACTATTTCGATTTTGCGGGCCTTGGTTTTATCGAGACACAAGCCAGCACCAATAGTGCTCTGCGTCATACGCTGAAACTGGCTGAGGCTGGTGAATACAACATTCTTGTCCGCTACTGCAACAGCAGTAAGGCAGGTAATATCAAGGCTACCGTCAATGGTACAGCTCAGGAGATGGCTATTGAGAAGGTTGCCATTAACGACTGGCGCGAGGCTGTGGTCACCGCCACATTGAAAGCAGGTTCCAACACGTTGGTACTCCAGAATTCTGGTGCCATTAAGATGACTATCGACCAGGTGATATACGAACCTGTAGGCACGCCGAAGGAGAAGTTCAATGTGAAAGTCCGTGAGGCTGACTTCGGTAATGTAGTAGCTGATGTCGACTCTGCCGCTGCTGGTCAGACGGTACATCTGACTATTATACCCTCTGAGGGCTATGGTATTAAGGCCCTGAATATCGTCAACTCCATATTCTTCACACAGGGTAAGACCATTCCCGTCAGTAAAGATGCCACTGAGGTGACTTTCCAGATGCCTGACGACAACGTAACCATCCAGCCTGTCTTCTATGACAAAGCAGCTGTCTATATCCTTGATTTCACCGATGTGGTCGCTGGAGCGCTGCCCATTGGCTGGCGCACTACTGATGGCACCGATGTCCGTAACTATCCCACCAGCAATGGTAGTGGCCCCCGTACCTTTACAGGCTTGACAGGCTATCAGGGCAAGGCCCTCTATTGGCGTACTACCAGTGCGGAATACGGTCGTCAGTCCAACTATCCGTTATCCTTACAGGCAGGAAAATATCAGCTTGTATATGCGATGGCAGCATGGAAGGGTACGCCCACTTATCAGGTTAAGATTCTCAATAGCAGCGGTACTGCCATTAAGTCAACTTCAACAATAACGGCCATGCCTAATCTCAATGGTAATGGTGCTGGTGACATCTCTTCTGCCGAACGCAAAACGTTAGATTTCGATGTGACCGCGGCAGGCAAATACATCATCCAGTTCAAGGAGGTAGGCAGTGGCATGCAGGAATTCCTGTTAGCCGAATGCCGTCTAAGAGACCTCAATACGACGGGTATTGCAACTGTTAATGCAGCCAGCCGCTGGCCGCGAGGCATCTACGGACCGACAGGCGTGCATCGTCAGACATTACAGCCAGGTTTGAACATTGTAGTTGATGCTGATGGCAATGTCAAGAAAGTGCTAGTGCGTTAATATACTCAAATAATAGCGTATGCAGGACCGGCGGCGACCACTGTGGCCCATCGGCGTGATGGCTGCCATCCTCATCTGCGGCGCAAGGAACTCGGCATCGTGCCCACCGTCAACCAGATTGACACCCTCGCCGCCGAGTATCCCGCCCAGACCAACTACCTATATCTGTCGTACCTGTAAGAGAATCACGACTGTTCTTCACTTTTTTCCGCGGAAGGCATACGACTTTCGCGGAAAT
>JAFVHO010000051.1 GCA_017474485.1 Prevotella sp. | reverse complement strand
TACCATTCAGCGTATATGAACGCGATTCAGTACCTGCGGTGTTCCGGCTCTCGTTGCTTATATTGCTGATGCCTGTCGCATCTGACGTGAGCGAGAGGGTGACGGTGATGTTGCTCTCTCCTGCTTTCAGGAATGTGCGTAGCTGGCTTTCCGACAGACCGTCGATCTTGCCCAAACGGGTGTAGCTCCATGAGTTAGAGCCATAGAACAGGCAGATGTTGCTGCCGTTGTAGAGAACGACATCTCCGGGCTGTGCCGTCATCTGCTGGTTGCTTGTTGGGAGCGAGAAGCCAAGCGGCCCCCATATCTCGAAGCCGCCACTGGAGTTGAGGGTTACTGTGACTGCACCGTTCTGTAGCCGCTCCACGAGTTCCTGCGTTGCCGCATTATTGGTAAGACTCACACTTTGAGTCTGTCCTGCGATGGTGATATACATTGTCATGTTGCTTCCTGTCTGCAATGTCTCCGCCTGCATCCCGCCTTCGGACGAGCAGCAGACGAAGAACATTGCCATAAGTGTCAGCAGATATTTTCTCACAATATCCATATCATTGTACTTATACTGATTTCATTCGATTACCCGTTTCTCACCATTCACAACATACGTGCCCCGTTGTAATCCTTCTAGACTAGTAGCATTTGTAAGCAAACGCTTTCCATCAAGGGAATAGACGTTGTATCGGACAACCGGACCCGACTTAGCCCCATTGATGCCTGTCATCTGGTCGAGGTCAATGAGCGTATAGTGCTGAGAGCCAAGTCCGAGCTGTTCGGCATACTCCACAGTGTGGGTACCATGCAGGTTCTCAATGCGACGGATTAGCGGCGAGGCATCATCGCCTGCAACAGACTGATGATTGAACACGAGGTCGAGGCATGCCTTGTCGAGAGCAACAGGGTCGGTGGATGCCAGTATGCCAATGTCCTTCAATTGCGGTGTGGCAGGCGAACCATCGCAGTCACAATCTACGGAGAGGTTGTTCATCACGTTGATATAGACGATATTGCGGCCTTCCTGCTTGAAGTAGTTATGTACGGCCTGAGCCGCTGCAGCCATCGACTCCAAGAAGCCATCCTGGTCATCGCTCATCCAGCGTGATGTGCTTCGTCCTGCTGAATGAATATATAGTTTGCCACTACTTGATGCCATACCAATGGACTGGTTCTTCAGCACACCGCCAAAGCCACCCATGGCGTGACCTTTGAAGTGAGCCAGATTCACCATCAGGTCGTAGTTTTGCAGGTGTGAGCCCACAATGTCGTGTTGAATATGCTTCGTGTCGGTAACGGCCAGTTGCATCTCGCCCTCCTCGTCCATTATGTCAACAGTAGCGATGTCGTCGAAGCCCCTCTCGGCAATAACCCTGCGATGGGCCGCTGTTGAGCCGCGACTGCCACCGTAAGCAGTATTGCACTCCACAATGTTTGCGCCTAACTTCTGCACCAGATTCTTGATGAACTCAGGACGAAGATAGTTCGTGCGGCTTGACTCACCTGTAGAGATCTTCACTGCCACGCGTTTACCTTCTGCCGAAACGCCCAATGCCTCGTACACCTTCACAAGCGACTCCGCGGTGATTTCCTTTGTGAAATACACCTTGTTGCCAGTTCCATCATTGGTGTTTTCTGTCGTAGTGTTCACCTCAGCCTCAGAATGGTTGCTTGCACAAGCAAAAAGTGCGATGACAACAACCAATGTCAGCGATACTATCTTTTTCATATTATCAACGATTACTCTCAACCCACTTCTGCAATTCAGCTTTTGATACGTGGTTCAACAGTTTGCCTTCTTTCCAGTTAAGATTTGGATAAGCGGCTTTCAGGTCACCACACGCTTTCTTGATGCTGCTGCCTCCTGATGTGGCAAAGGGAATGACAGTCTTACCTTGAAAATCGTAAGCCTCCATAAAGGTATTGATAATCGTGGGGCAAGTGTACCACCAGATAGGAAAGCCCACATACACCACGTCATAGTCCTGCATATTCTGGAGTTTGTTCGTGATGGCTGGACGCGAATGCTTATCCTGCATCTCTACCGACGAACGGCTCTGCTTGTCATTCCAGTCGAGGTCAGCATCTGTATAGGGCTGTTCTGGTTTGATCTCGTGCAAATCGGCACCTGCCACTTCAGCCAACTGACGGGCAACTCCTTTGGTCGTACCCGATGCCGAGAAATAGGCTACTAACACTTTCTTTTCCATTTTCGTCTCTGTTTTCTTTTGCGAGCAGGCACTCAGGCTGATAGCCAGCAGTGCCGTGAGCATCATCACAAATTTCTTCATAACCTCGTCTTATTTCAAAGTTTCTCCATATGCCTTTCCCATCTTCACGCAGTCGCCGATGATGTCGCCTGTGTGCAGGTATTTGTAGGTAGGCATTTCAAAAAGTACGGGCTTCAGTTTCGAGTAGTCGGGCTTGCCCTTCTCGTCAAGTTTGTCCTCATCGACATAGGTGTTGAGGATGGTGCAGATGTAGTTCTTGAAGCCGTCAATCTCGTAGGTGTCTATCACCTCACATTCCATCACCAGTGGCGACTGCTCGATAATGGGCATACCAGCCTCGCCCAGATGGTAAGGGAAC
>JAFVHO010000050.1 GCA_017474485.1 Prevotella sp. | reverse complement strand
TGGCCTCCTTCTCTTTCAGAGCCATCTCAGCCTCCTGCGTCTTAAACTTCGCCTCATACTCTTCTGCCTTGCTGTTGCGTTCACGGACTGTGAGGCTGTCCTGGATGACAGAGGCGCGCGTGGTGGCCTCGAAGGCACGGCGGTAGTCGCCCAGACTGTTGTACAGGTTGGCTCTATTGATGAACAGCATGCGATATAATTCGCTGATGGTGTCGCCTTGCTGCAGCAATTCCTCCCGTCGCTCGCTTAGCTCTTCCACGCGGGCTTTGTTACCCGTCTTAACATAGTAGGGAAGAATGTTAAACTGTCCTGTGGGCGTCATGGCGTATGATGTTTTTTCAAAATTCTCGGCAGCGCGTCGCGCCTCGTCCATGTGTCCTAATTCCGCCTCCAAGCAGGCCAGCACGCAGTAGGCTCCGCCCCGCTGTTTCTCGAAGTAGCCCTCAGGCATCTTGATACCCTTCTGCTCCATCTCGTCGATGAAGGCCAGCCGCTCGCGGCATACCTGTGCCCCTTCGGCGTATTTTTTGTTCTCGCCAAGCCTTTGGGCCAGCAGACTCATATAGTACGAAGCCTTGGGCTGGGCACCTGCATCGTCCATACTTCTGATGATGTCGATGGCTTTCCTCAAATATGCCTCACCCGAACCAGGGCGCTGCAGCTCCATGGCCGAGCCTGCTGTAGCGTAGAAGGATGCCTCCTGTCGCTTTAAACCGCGCTGGCGTGCCAGTTCTATGCCTTCCAGTGCTGCGTTCAGTGTCTCTTCCGCCTTCCCTTCCGACATACAGATCGTGGTGTAGCCGTCGAGTGTCGACAGGTAGACGTCACTCGTCTTGTCAATTCCTTCGCGGTCCAATACCTTTCTCATATATAGCCTGCCCTGCTTGCGGTCTTGCAACCCCGTGTTGTACACGTAGCCGCGCATCATGTTACAGCTATCGACAGTCATCATACCCTTCATCTCGGCAGTGTCGATGAGTCCCAGGCAGCGTTCTGGCTCCTTCACGAAGTGCATCTTGATATACTGATCGGTGTAGATGCTGTCGGCATCCGATACCATAGCGGCTGTTGGCCGACTCTTTTCCTGACAAGCACACAGCACCATCAGCGCTGCAAAGGCGAAAACAAGTTGTTTCATAAGTGTTAAGCCGGATAAACATTTCTTGTGTGCAAAGATAGTGTTTTCTATCAAATCTGCCAAATATTTTGTGAAGAAATATCTCACTCCAAGCGAAATAAATCCGATGAAATAGCCAAAAATTGCAAAAAAATGCAGTTTGTGCGCCGTGAGAACAAAATTGTGCGCCACGAGAACATGCTATTGAACGAAATATTGTAATTTCGCACCATAAAACAATAAAAATTGCTGCAAAACGAAAGAAAATGAACGAAAACTTGGCAGTCCGCGCATTTTTTCCTATATTTGCCCTCAGAATTGCAACTATGTTGCTCTTCACGACATTGTGGGAAACACGGAGCATTATGCTTGTCTGACTGTTGTAAAGCCTAGGAAACTTTCACACGTTAATCCAGACGACAGCGTAATCAGCCCCATGCTTTGCGTGGACTGCTATTACTATATCTTGGATTATGGGTTTTCCTAGGGCCTTCAACAGAAGATATGGAACGTAACAGTGCCACGCTTTTTATGCAATAACTAACATAAATATATTATTATATGAAACTAACAAAACAATTACTAACAACAAGGCTGTGCATAAGCCTGATTGTCTTGCTGACAGCAACGACACTATGCTCGTGTGGCGATGACGCTGAGAACACCCCAGAGCCGACTCCACCCACACCTACACAGAAGTATGACGTGTTCTACAACCGTCCTACCTATTTTCCTGACTGGAGCCAGCCCCACGACTGGGCCAACAACATGGTGATGGTATGTCAGGTCTATCAGGGCGACCGCAGGTTGAGCAACTACGAGGTGGCCGTCTATGACCAGGACAACCAGTTGCGCCACTGCAACCGCAGCGTGGCCGATCAGGACGACTGTGCCGTGCTGACCATCATGGGCACCGAAGGCCACAAGTTCCACTTCAAGGTAATCTATGGCAACGACTTTGCCAACCCCGTCATCGCTGATGTGCCTGACATCACCGTTGACTTCGAGACGAATAAACTGATTGGCCTGGACGAGCCTTTCAAACTGAACATCCTTAAATAGCAACACATTATGAAAAAGATGATTAGAATCCATACATGGCTCGTGGCAGCGATGTTGCTCATGGTGAGCCAGAGGGCTGCTGCTGCTGATTTTTACGCAGGCGAAGTTTGGGGCCCTTATATTGAAAATTTCACAACATCAATCGATATCACCGGAAATCTCCACTATTCGTTTGATCTCCTCTATTACGACCATGAAAAGGAAGGCTATTTCTGGGGTGCAAGTACCGGTCTCTATGTCGATGACACGGAGCTCTTCAAGTTCAGTGAACTGCTTTCTGGCTGGTATCAACCCCATAAGCGTTATCCAGAGGCAGGCTACACAATCAGCGACTTCCACGCAAAATGTGAGGGCAAGAAATATCTCCTTACGAAGAAATACAGCATCCCAGGTACCCTCGTCTATGTCTCCGTACGTGACGAGCGCCACGACCAGCCGGGTCACAATTTCGGTTGCGACCACTGGATTACTATCGACCTGACCTTTGAGCGCAACTATACCGATAAGCAATGGACCATCAAATGGGTTGGTCACTGGTTTGACGCTTACAATAAATACAAATATGAAGAAGTCGATAAGGTGCTTTTCACTACCACCAAGCCTACGGTGACCA
The DNA here is from genome assembly GCA_017474485.1 of Prevotella sp. Lineage (GTDB taxonomy): Bacteria > Bacteroidota > Bacteroidia > Bacteroidales > Bacteroidaceae > Prevotella. The sequence continues at coordinate 5,537 of JAFVHO010000050.1, read as the reverse complement.
TGCCCACAATTGAAAAGAATCTCCAATCGAGTAGTTTTCCTTTCAGCAGGTCGAGCAACAATAAGATAAAGTTCACCTTACCCACTACGAACTACTCCGGCTGGAGTACAAAGGCCATGATGTATAAGCAGGACTGCACCAACGAGTATAAGGACCCTACCAAGGCCAGGTATTCTTATGGCGTGCTGACCAGTACCGGTGAGTTCAGTGTCAGCGACAACTATACCCCCGTAACCGTCTATCCGCGCTTTGAACTGTATAAGGATACCAAACCCTCGCCAGCCAGCGACTGTGACGTGACGAAAACGATTCGTTTCGACAAAGACTATGGAGCCATCACCATTCCTGGTCTGCCGCGACCAAAGGCTAATTCCTTCACGGTTAAATCATTCAATTCCTTTAGCAAGGAGATTACCTTGGAGTGGGAACGCGAAGCCTATGATAACACGACACGCTCCGATGGCGAGTGGGTGCTGTTCCGCAAGGTGAAAGGTGCAGCTGAGAATACACAGATAGAAATAGGTACAGTGAAAGATAATGCCAGTAAAACAAATTTCTCTATCACGGATAAAACGCACGATCAGACCTACGGCACAACATACACCTATTCCGTCTGCTACCGCCCCAAAGGCTGGACCATAGATTATGCGGACGATGGAACTGCATACGGACTGTACCAGTGGGAACGATACAAGTTCGCGCGTTCCTTCAGTATATCCAACGAGAAAGCTCAGGAAGGTGACGGTGACATTACCTACTCATGGAGTAACACCTCCATTCAGGATGCCACTGCAAGTCATTCCTATACGCTCCATGTGCAACGCAGTGATAACGGCGGGAGTAAGTGGGAAGACCTGACCACCATGAAAATTACCAGCCCCGAAACAACCAGTGGCAGTTATACAGACAAAGCAAGCACTAACCATGAATTGATGGCTCATCATCAGTACAAATATCGCGTAAAGGTTGACAACGTGGAGGGAATAGACGTCGTCAGTTCGGGAGCAGAAGCCACGCTGACCAACGGAAACAAGATAACGAATCTCACCGTATCGCGCGGCGACTACAGCAATAGTGTGTTGCTGACGTGGGAGGTTAAGTTAGTGGGCAGTAACGAGTCAACTTTCAGCATTTACCGCCGGCCATTAGGCAGCACAAGCGATGCCGACTGGTCGTCCAATTCTCTCTACACCGTCAAAGGCAATGCGACAAGATACACCTGGACGGACAATACTGCTCAAGCGGGCTGTTACTACGAATACAGGGTAAATATCTCCGACGATTACGAAGGTAAAACATACGAGGGCACTCCCATGATCTCCGACGGATTTTGCCGGGCTTCAGGACTGGTGAGTGGTCAAATCACCTATGACTCGGGCACAGCCGTTGAGGGTGCCAAGATCACGCTCAAGCCCAACGAAACCCAAGAAGAGGACCTGTATAACAACTATGCGTTGTACTTCAATGGCAGCAGTGGTCAAGGCATGAAATGTGAGACAGCGGATAACGAATTGAAGAACATCTTTAAGGAGGACTTCACCATCCAGATGTGGCTGAATCCGCATCAAGAAGATATGGATAGTACGCTGCAAAACATCGTGTTCGACTATTCGTATTTCCTGACCATCTGCCTCACGAAGGAGGTAAAGGATAACCAGACATATTATCTTGTCCACCCCATTGTCAATGACACAGATTATAAAAATGACGACGACCTCATTCCTGCTGAAGAGTGGAGCCATCTGACCTTTGCCTATGATGCCACCGCCCAGAAACTGCACCTCTATACCATTCAGTACGGCGACAGTATCAAAAGACACGGGGAAATATCGGTGAAGGCGAATATTAATAACAAAAATATAGATAGTAACAAAAACGCCTTCGTCATTGGCAACAGTATCGGACGCAACAATCAGGCAAGATTTGGTGGCTGTATCGATGAGTTCCGCATCTTCAACAAGTGTCTGACTGAAACAGACATTCTGAGGAACTATAGCCACATGCTGAGCGGAACGGAGGATGGGCTGCAGGTCTATTACCCGTTTGACGAGGGGCTGCCAGTACAGAACGTCGCCTACGACTTCAGTAAGAGGAGCGGAGTGAGCAATGGCCGGCACGCCAGGGCTAACGTGGCGTCGAAAGGGCAGCCATACATTGTGCCCAGCGACGAGCAGCTGAGCCTGATGACCTATACTGATGCCAAGGGTAACTACATACTAAGCGGCATACCGTTCTGGGGCGATGGCGTCAGCTATACCATCACCCCGACCTTGGGTGTACACCAGTTCAACCCTCGCGTTGAGACGCGCTTTTTCAGCATGAGTTCGCAGAACTACAGCGGTGTGGACTTCGAGGACGTCTCGTCGTTCGACGTCAGCGGCACCGTGCGCTATGCCAACACCGACTATCCGGTGGAAGGCTGTATGGTCTGTGTTGACGGAACTCCGTCATCCAAGGACGGTGAAATGATAACTACCAACAGCAACGGAGAGTTCACCGTCAGTGTACCCATTGGCGACCACTTCGTGCAAATCAAGAAAGACGGACACGTCTTTGCCAGTGCAGGGCGCTACCCGGCAGACACCGACAGCGAGGGTCTCCGCCACACCTTCGACAGAGACATCAGCGGGCTGGAGTTCATCGACGAGACACTTGTCAACTTCACCGGTCGTGTCATTGGCGGCAGCATTCAGGCCGACTCCATTGTGGGCTTCCAGAAGACTACTAACAACATCGGCATAGCCGAGATAGTGCTCTCACCGCAAAACGAGCTCTACCGCATGAATGTGGTGAAGCATGTCACGGCAACCACCTCCAGCCTCGACACCAACGACGAGGTGTTGCCGGTACCTTCGGACACCACTTCCATCCAGAGCCATTCATTCCGTGGTGCCACCGCCGACTTCTGCAGGAAGTTCTATATCCACACCGACTCCACGACGGGCGAGTTCTCCGCCATGCTGCCCCCGCTGGAGTACAAGATAGAGAGCATCAAGGTGAAGAAGAGCGGACTGGTAGTAGGTCAGCCAAGCACCGTCGATCTGTCGAATCCGAGGGTGGAGAACTATGACACCTTGTATCTTGATGCAGATAAGACGTCTTGGGAACTCTACAAATACCACTCCAAACTCAACACCGTGTATCACAGCGAGCCCATTTTCAACGTCAGTCAGTTTGATTGTACCGATGGTGCTTTCGGTATCTCAACGTATAAGGTGAAAGACGCCATTGGAGAGTTCAATGTAAATGTCATCAGCACAGATAGCCAGGGACAGGTAACCTACAACTATGGTTATCCGCTCTTCAAGATGGCTGACTCCTACGAATTCAACATAGAAGGCTACGAGGAGTATGTTAATAAGGATGGCGCAACTCCTTTGATAGACAGGGTGCCGCTGAAGGATGTAGTAGTGACCATTGACAACGAATTGTCGGCCGAGCAAAAGGTGTATGCTGCAGAAACAGAACAAGAGGGACAGTTGGTAGAACTCGAGAGCAACCAACTTCAACTCAACTCACTCGGACAGAATACTTACACGTGGAAGGCGGGACTGCCCAACACGACTTCTCCCTATACACGCACCATCAGCATAAGTTATGACATCGATGGCCGCCAGTATCAGTGGAGTGGCAGCGGCATGAAGGGCATCGTGTTAGGTGAACTGCCCACGGGCAATAACTTTGTGACAGGTGGCCCGGAAATGGTTGATATGGTTCTGCGCGACCCGCCAGGCTCTAACTCTTCGGCATCATGGACGAAGGGTACGGTGAAGAATGAATACCATAGCTTCGTTAAGAAGTTCAAGACTGATACGACTATTAAAACCGTTAGTCATCTGGGCATGAAAAATGAAAATGCATCAGGTACCCCCGCTTTCCAGTTGGTTACCGACTTAGAGAAGATACATGACCTGACTGTCGGTTTTCGCGCTGAAATAGATTATGCATCAGACAATTACTGGTCAAAGCAGACCACGGTCTTGAACACGATCAGCACGTCAGACGATATCCGCTATGTAGGCGCTGATGGTGACCTGTTTATTGGCAATGCCACCAACTTGATTTTCGGCTATGCCCATTCCGTCGGACTTCACCGAGTCGAAACAGACGATAAGGCAGAAATAAGTGTCAAAGATGCCATCACCACTGGCATGGAGTTCACCACAGCTTTCGCCTACTCCCAGAAGTACATCAAGGAGACACTGATTCCTAACCTAAGAACCCTGCGTAACGGTTTGTTAACGCAAGTGGCAGACACTGCGAGTTTCACGAATACAAGTTCACGGATTACGTATGTCACATTGCTGCCCGAAGATGATCCTCGCTTTGGAACAGACAACAACGACGTGAAGGTCTGGGGGAATCAGTGGAACAATCAGAATGTCGAGGATCTTTTGGATCAAGGACCGTCCTACAAACTGATACTCCCTGCTGGGTTCAATGAGAGCTATGCTGACAGCGTGGCGTGGTACAACTCTATGATTCGGAATTGGGAAGACAGGTTGGCTGATAACGAAAAAGCGAAAGTAGAAGCCTACAAGGAACGGGCACAATTGGAGAGTAAGAAGAAGGTAACCAACCGCTCCTTCGATGGAGGCTCGTCAATAACCCAGTCGGTTGAAAGGAGTTATACTGACGGTCATAAATCTTCTACTGTAACGATGTTCAGAGGAGTGGTTGGTTATCTCCATGGAATAAAAGTCTGCAAATCTGGTGTAGAGGCAAGTATTTTGACAGAAACAGGCGGAGGCCGTGATTGGATAGATGACTATTCTTCATCGGATGTCACAAACTTTACATACACGTTGAAGGACAACAACTACACCGACGCACTCTCGGTTGATGTTTATGACTATGACGACTACGCTCCTATCTTCCGCACCCGTGCCGGACAGACCAGCGCCCCCTATGAGGGCGAGGTGAAGACCGAATACTATGAGCCGGGCACCACCATCATGGAAGCCACCATGAGGGTAGAGCAACCTGAACTGGCAGTCGATGTGCCCCGGGTGAGCGACGTGCCAGCAGGCTCGCCTGCCAACTACACGCTGCGGCTGCGCAACCTCACGGAGGTGGGAGCCGACGTGTACTACCGTCTGTTCCTCCTCGACAAGAGCAACACCGATGGTGCGCTGCTCACCATCGACGGTATGCCGCTTACGGGCGACGGACGCATCATCATGGTGCCTGCCAACCAGGAACTGGTGAAGGCCCTGCAACTGCGACAGACCGACATGGGTGTGCTCAACTACGAGAACATCGGCATCATCCTGGCCAGCGACAGCGAGCCTTGGAACATTGCCGACACCGTCTATGTATCGGCACAGTTCGTGCCTTCGTCATCGCCTGTCAACCTGGCCATGTCGAACAACCTCATGAACACGCAGACGGGCTCCAAGCTGACGCTGACCTTCTCGGACTTCGACCGCAACTACAAGAACCTGAAGGCCTTCCGCCTGCAATACAGGAAACAGGGCAGTACCGACTGGACACTGCTGCATCAGTATGTGCTCAACAAGGCCGACTCGACCGCCAAC
>JAFVHO010000049.1 GCA_017474485.1 Prevotella sp. | reverse complement strand
CTCGACGAGTCTGCTCCTTGGCATTTACAACAACAGCCTCACCATTGAAGACTATATAACAGGCTTCCATCATTCCACTAACGAAATCAGCCTTCCTACGAGAAATGTATTTGGAAAGTTCGAATGGGCGTACTTGCCAAAGTGCACAGCGGACCCTATTGTGCACTTTGACGAACAGAGCCTCCTCCTGCTGAAATGCAGCGGGGAGGCTTTTTTTGTCGCACAGATCCCATAGATCTCACGGATTTTTGTGGTATTGTTTGGCGGTGTGTAGAAAATATTGTACCTTTGCAGGCGAAAGGTGAGTGTGACAGGGACATCCCTTGTCGCACGCGAAAAGGCACTAAGAACGATGACAAAAAAGCAAGCAATACAACTATTTGAGGAGCGCAAAGTGCGCACCGTTTGGGACGACGAGCAAGAGAAGTGGTACTTCTGTGTTGCAGATGTGGTGGAGGCACTGACAGACAGTGTAAACCCAACCGACTACATCAAAAAAATGAAAAAGCGTGACCCTGAACTTGCTAAAGGGTGGGGACAAATTGTCACCCCCCTTTCCGTTCAGACAGCAGGTGGTAAACAGAGGGTCAATTGCGCAACGCAACAGGGTATCTTCCGAATCATACAGTCAATCCCTTCTAAGAAAACTCGGGTCGGTTCTGATGATCCACAAACCAACACGTGACAGAACTTACTGGCTTATCCATCTGGAAAAGCCTTTGGATGAACTGAAAGGGGAGGTGTTCAATAAGTCGCTTTTACTCAATATGCAAGAGCAGCGCGGTGCCTATTGGATTAAGAAATACGAAGAGGTTATTAAGGCGTTTGAGTAGTTGTATGTGAGTATTTGATAGAAAAATCGAATAAAATTTGTTTTATTCAAAATAATAATGTAACTTTGGACGCGAAATACGAATTGGTTATGGAAATACAGACAGTAAAAATCGGTAATGAGAAGTTGATACCTAGTGGTGCATCGCGTGAGGGTATTAGCGTCAGGCGTTCTGGCATAGCCAAGGTGCTTTGGCATAAATTGAATGTTAATGTTCCTGAAAGCAAGGTTATTGCTGGCGGGGTGGATATCTATAAAGGCTAAAGCAACGGGTGGCTCTTATTCGTGACATCAGTTTTTATGAGTATCATTCATGCTGTTTAGAGATTGCGACATGCGACATTTTGCAAATTGAGTATCTATACTTTTAATTATTTTGTATAAATCTTATAACATTCTTTTATTTTCTTTTGGCGTTTTCATTTATTTTGCTTACTTTTGCATTCAATATAGCTAAATAATAATGAATCACTACACATACATACCTAAGTCCCTGAATATCAGAGCCTTAAAGCTTATAGGGGGGGGGTAAAACGCTGAATGTCAGTGTTTTGCGCCGTTCTTTGATTCCTCATTTTATCCTGATAATAGTCTCCTTCCTGTACCTTGCGTGCTCGAAGGAGACTTCTATTTCCTGCTATCCAGAGATGCAGGCCTACTATGCTGAGTCCTGCAACCTCAGTGTGGCCACAACTGACAGCATTCGTCACTTCTCGCAGAAAGTCAACGCCTTCGTCACCAGCCATTCTGATGCTGTGGAAGACCCGCTTTATCCGAAGATTAAGGAGAACATCCGCGCCGTCTCATTCCGTCTTATCATTACCATCGATGATGAGTGGGATGGTGAATACTATATGAATTTCTGACGAAAACCCAAAACGAAAAAATGGCAGACAAAAACAATGATAAGGAAATAAAGGAGCTGCTGCACGAGTTGGCACTACTGGAGCAGTTTACGGGCACGGGTGCCGAGGAGATGAAAGATAAGCTGAACGAGATTATCCAGAAATACAGCCTGAATCCTGTTGCTGTACTGACTATTCTGGCCCGCCTTGCAGCAGGCTACATCCATATAGTTCAGGAACATTCCGCACCCGAGAAGCACGACGAGATAGAGGACAAGTTCCACTTCATGCTCGAAAGCTACCTTGCCGACTTGGACCTCGTGAAGGTGAGCAAGACAATGGAGAAAATCAAGAGAATGGACGCGAACTAAAGTTTTGAAAATAATATGCACACGTGGTGATTCACCACGGTGACGCTTATTCTAATATGTAGTTAAGCCCATTGGTCTGAGAAGATAGATGGGAATTTTTAAAGAAACAACTTAAAACGAGATATATGACTGAAGACGTAAACATATCGCAATTGTTTAGAGACCTGATGACGCACCTTGAAGGTACTGAACCAGCAGCCGAAGATTTGCGTGTGGCTCTGAACAGTATCATTGGCAAATACAAGCTCCATCCTTCGGTGGTACTTTCGCTGTTGGCTCGCCTCACAGCTGGTTATATCCACATGACACAGAAAATGTATAATCAGTCCAACGCTGATGTTGTGGTAGAAGAAGACTTCCATAGCATGCTTGAAGCCCAGCTTACCGACCTCGATATGAGCGACTTGGGAATAGAGATTGAGAAGATGAAGAATGAAGATGTGAATTAGTATTGCACACGTGGTGTTTCACCACAGTGACGCTTATTCAATATGTAGTTAAGCCCATTGGTCTGAGAAGATAGATGGGAATTTTTAAAGAAACAACTTAAAACGAAATATAATGGAATCAAATTATAACCAGATAGTATCACTCATTTGGAGTATTGCAGACGATGTGCTGCGCGACGTATTTCTTCGTGGCCAGTATCGCGACGTGATACTGCCTATGGTGGTGTTGCGTCGCCTAGACGCATTATTGGAACCTACGAAGGACGCTGTAGAGGCAGAGCTGAAAGAACAGCAGGAAATGGGCCTTGAAGACATTGACGAAGATGCCCTGAAGGACATTACAAAGCTCAGCTACTTCAACACCAGCCGCTGGACGCTGAATCGCTTGAAGTCGCGTGCTTCCGACAACAATGACCTGCTCTACGACAACTTCGTGGAGTATTTGAACGGCTATAGCGAGAATGTGCGTGACGTGCTGAAAAACTTCGAGTACTATGCCAAGGCTCGCAAGTTGGCAGACAACGACCGTCTGCTGTCGATGATAGAGCGCATTACCGATCCTCGCATCAATCTGACAGATCAAGACCAGCGCGACCCCGATGGCCTGATACTGCCTGCATTGACGAATCACGGCATGGGTACGGTGTTCGAAGAACTCCTGCGTAAGTTCAACGAAGAGAACAACGAGGAGGCTGGTGAACACTTCACGCCCCGCGATGCCATCCGACTGTTGGCACGTTTGGTGTTCGACCCTATTATTGACAACCTGCCCAAGGTTGTCACCATGCGCGATCCTGCAGAAGGTAGCGGTGGCATGCTTACCGAAAGCCGTGAATACCTGATAGACCGCGGAGTACGTCCTAATGCCATTCTGTTGTCTGGCATGGAGATAAACCCCGAGACATACGCTATCTCGAAGTCAGACCTTATCATCAAGGGCGTAGATCCCAGTGGCCTGCGCTTAGGCAACACCATCACTGACGATGCCTTCCAAGGTCAGTCCTTTGGCTACCAAATCACCAATCCACCCTATGGCAAGTCGTGGAAGACGGATAAGGAAAAGATCTATCACGACAAACAGCTGCTGGATAGCCGTTACGAACTGACACTAACCAAATTCACAGGCGAGGAAGAAGTCTTAGACTGTACGCCCCGTACCAGCGACGGCCAGCTGCTGTTCATCTTGGAGATGATAGACAAGATGAAGCCCTTAGACCAGCAACCTCAGGGCTCGCGCGTTGCGTCTATTCACAATGGCTCCAGCCTGTTTACGGGCGATGCCGGTAGTGGCGAGAGCAATATCCGCCGCTATCTGGTGGAAAACGACTTGGTGGATGCCATCATCCAATTGCCAAACAACATCTTCTACAACACGGGTATCACCACCTATATCTGGATTCTTACCAACAAGAAACCCGAGAACCGTCGTGGCAAGGTACAGCTCATCGATGCCTCGCAGGCTTTCGAGAAGCTGCGCAAGAACCAAGGATCACGCAACTGCACCATCACCCCCGATTTCCAAGACCAGATACTGAAGGTGTATATGGACTTCGTGGAACAAGAAGACGAGAAGGTCAGCAGCAAGATTTTCGATGGCGACGACTTCCGCTATTACAACGTCACCATTGAGCGCCCCTTGCGCTTGCGCAGCCAGTTTAATGCATTGAAGATAGACGAGATGCTCTACGACAAAGGCGATTTGGAGTTGTCGAAGTGGCTCTATCAGACCTATCGCGACCGTGTGTTCATGGGTCTTGACGATGAGATACCAGCCATCAAGGAATATCTGAACGACAACGACATCAAGATGACGGACAAGAAGTTGGCCAAGCTTATCAGCACAAAGGAATGGAAAGCCCGTCGTGACTTGATGGAAACCGCCAAACAGCTGATGCACATTTTAGGTACCGAAGAGTTCATGGACTATAATCTATTCTCCGCCGTTGTAGCTGCTACGGCTAAAGAGCAAAAACTTGATGTCAGTGCAGCCCAGCTGAAGACGATAACACGCGCCATGAGCGAGACAAGCCCTAACGCTGCACCAGTCATCAAGAAAGAGCATAAGAAGAACAGCAAAGATATAGAATTGCTGGAAGCTGTATATGGTGTGAATCATGAACGTTTGCACTATTATGGCTATAAAAAGAACGATAAGGGCGTATATCTGGAATACGAGACGGATAGCGACCTTCGTGATACGGAGAAGATTCCCATTAAGGAGGACATCTACGAATACTTCCAGCGCGAGGTGCGTCCATACGTTGATGATGCTTGGATAAACCTGCCACCCACAAAGATTGGTTGCGAAATCTCCTTCAATAAGTATTTCTATAAGCCAGCTCCCCTGCGTAGCCTTGAAGAAAACGAGCGCGACATCTTGGAGCTCGATCGTCAGAGCCAAGGCTTCATTCAGTCACTTTTTGAAAATCTGTAAGCTCTATGGAGAGATACGAAAGCTATAAAAACAGCGACGAACAATGGCTTGGTGAAATACCGAGTCATTGGGAAATGAAGCGTTGGCGATTCTTGTTAGAAGAGAACAGTGCTCAAAACACAAATTGTACCATCACAAAGCAGCTTCAATTCAAATACGGAGAAATTGTAGAGAAAAACTATCAGGATGTAGATGAAGATGTGGTAAAAACTATTTCAAAATATACGGTTGTTAAGCCCAATGACATAATGATTAACGGGCTTAACTTAAACTATGACTTTGTCTCTCAACGAGTTGGAATGGTGAGACATGAAGGAGTAATCACGTCTGCGTATATTAGTCTGAGGCCAACAGCGATTGTCAATCCAAAATACTTGAATTATTTGCTAAAAGCTATGGATGCACGTAAACTATTTCATGGTATGGGAACAGGTGTGCGTCTCACTCTATCATACAAGGAGCTAAAAAACAAATTTCTGCCAGTTCCATCTATTGACGAGCAACATCGTATAGTGGATTATCTTGATGACACGACATCTAATATAAATGAAGCAATAGCTCAGCAACAAAAGATGATTGACTTGCTGAACGAGCGCAAGCAAATCATCATCAACAATGCCGTTACTAAAGGTCTTGACCCCAACATCAAAATGAAACCCAGTGGCGTGGATTGGATTGGGGATATACCTGAGCATTGGCTTTTAATGCAATATCGCCATTTGTTTTACAACCTTGACAAACTCAGAATGCCTATAACTGCAGATCAAAGGTCTCGTAACAACCCTCAATATGATTATTATGGTGCTTCTGGTGTTATTGACATAATTGATTATTATAATGTTGATGACAAGGTTTTACTTATTGGAGAAGATGGTGCGAACCTCCTTCTGAGGAATTTACCCCTTATTTATAAAGCAGAAGGTAAGTTTTGGGTGAACAACCATGCACATATTTTGAAGCCTATTCGTGATGACTACGATTTTATGGCTTATGTAATGGAAGCTGCAGATTATACATTGTTTATAACAGGTTCAGCGCAGCCTAAATTGAGTCAAGCAAATTTGAATTCAGTTAAACTACCTATCCCTCCATTAGAAGAACAAATAAAAATAGTTGCTTGGCTTTCTCAAAGAACAAAAAAGATCGATATTGCAATAAAACAGGCAAACAAACAAATCTCCCTTCTTCAGGAGCGCAAGCAGATAATTATTAACGATGTAGTAACAGGTAAAGTAAAAGTTGTATGAAGAAATATAATCGTGTCATGTTAGGTAGAGGCGGCATGTATGCTGAGCAATGCCGAAAAGAAGGATATATCGGGGCAAACTTCGATATTCATGTTGATCTATCGGATTCGTTGTTCGATAACTGGCGCCACTTCAATAAGAAATTTATTCCCATGTGGATGGAGAATGTGCCTGGTAAAACGGCAACAGCAGCCGGTCTTTCATGCGGTGCTCTTTGGACAATTGTGAAAGGACTAAATGACGGTGATGTTGTGTTGTGTCCATCTGGACAGGGCTTTTACTATGTGGGGATACTTAGCGGTGGATACTACTATGTGCCTAATACTGAACTGCCACATCGACGCCCTATAAATTGGCTTGATAAGGTTGTCTACAGAAAAGATATGACGAAGGAGCTGCAGCATTCATCAGGCTCTATCGGCACCTGCTGTGACATCACCAAATATGCCTCAGAAATAGAATCGCTGATAAATCGTTCACCAATTAATTCCACTCCAAAGCAAGAGGAGAAACCAAAGATAGTCAAGAACTTCGATGAGCGGTCTCTTCACAAGCTTTTCTGTAGTTTCCTTCGTACCCGTAATATCTATGCCAAAACCATTTTCCATGAGCAATCGTCTACGAGAGTGGATAGTGCTCAGAAGTGGGTACATCCTGATATTGTTGGCGTGCAGTTCGAGGAGTTCAAAAACGATGCCACCCTTTCATTATTGAAAGCAACGGAACCTAAAGAGTCTGTACATATCTATTCGTACGAGTTAAAACGGAAGATTGATACGGACTATCTGCTTAAGCAGTATTATTTCCAGGCATTGTCAAATAGCAGCTGGGCAAATTATGGCTATTTGGTAGCGTTTGAAATCAATGAGGATTTGGAGGACGAGATGGAGCGTCTGAATAACGCTTTTGGTATAGGTATTATACTGATGCAGGCTAATGACTCGAAGATATTGTTCCCTGCAAGAGAAAAGCAGTTGGATTATATTACCATAGAAAAGTTGAATAACCTTAATCAAGGATTCTGTACCTTTATCTCAAAACTCTCGAAAGTGATGAATGCCTCGAAAGACTATACAGCGGATGCCAAGAACTCTTTTGAAAAGATATGTGATAAGATTTTTGAATCAGACGAAGAGCAGGAGGCATTTTGCAAAGAGCATAACATCCCATTCTAAACATCAATGAAATGGTAACTACGTATATGAATATTACAAAGAAATCAATGGGCAATAGCAAAGCAAACGAGCAGGCTTTTGAGTGGCTGATAGAACGGGCACTGGTAGGCACGACGAAGGAAGAACGCGAGGCTTCAGGGCAGACGGATGTAGACGCTCAGAAGCCGGAGGCGGGACAATATTATTGGGGCTTGTCTAAGGACTTCGACAAGAAGTTAGGATTCGATATGCGCAGGCTTTGGTCGTTTTTGGAAACGACGCAGGGTGATGTACTAAACACGTATAAGGGCAGGGACATCTATTCTGAGCTGCCACGCCTGCTGTCGAAGGAAATAGAGACCTTTGGTGTCATCAAGGTGCTGAGGGAGAAGTTCGAGATAGGCAACATCAAGCTGACGTTTTTCTATCCAAAGCCTACGGCAGCAGATAGCGAGGCGTCACGTCAGAAGTACCAGCAGAATCAGTTTTCGCTGACACGACAGCAGACTTTTTCTGTTCTTCATCCTGGTGAAGAGTTAGACATGGCTTTATACGTGAACGGCATCCCTCTGTTTACATTTGAGCTGAAGAATCCGTGGACATACCAGACAGCGAGGAAAGACGGACGCGATCAGTATAAGTCGGACAAGCGTAACCCGAAAGATACCATTCTGCAATATGGCCGTTGTCTGGCCCACTTCACGATGGATAAAGACGAGGTTTGGTTTACCACAAAGCTGAATCTTGACAAGACCTATTTCATGCCATACAATAAAGGCTTGGCAAATGGTCAGGGTGCTGGAAACCCCGTGAATCCTGATGGCTACAAAACCAGCTATATGTGGGAACACCTATTGCAGAAGGACACCATAGCAGACATCATCATGAACTATGTGCTGTTCGACTATGACGAGGCCAAGACGCAGAAGAAAGTGCCCCATACCATGCGCTATGCCAAGAAGCTGATATTCCCACGCTACCACCAGTTAGACGTGGTCACCAAGCTGGAGCAGGATGTGGCCAAGGTGGGTGTGGGAAAGACATACCTGATACAACATTCAGCAGGTTCAGGAAAATCGAATTCGCTGACATGGCTGGCGTATAAGCTGATAACCACATGCCCGGACAGTATGGAGGCTGTAAGGGCCAAGGCACTGGATGCACCATTGTACAATTCTGTAATCGTCGTGACAGACCGCAGGTTGCTGGATAAGCAGATAACCGACAACATCAAGGCGTTTGGCAAGAGCGACAAGATAGTGGCTCACGCAGATTGTGCAGACAGCGGAGAACGAATACCCAAGACGGGACTGAAACAGCATATAGAGGACGGCAAACGTATCATCATCACTACGATTCAGAAGTTCCCGTTTATGTGTGACTTGATTAGTGATGTCAGCGACCATAACTTTGCCGTCATCATAGACGAGGCCCACAGCAGCCAGAGCGGTATAGCAGCAGACAAGCTGAACGCTACGTTGCAGAAAGATGAAGACACCGGAGATGCAGATACGGAAGTACTGTTGGAACGCTTGATGAAGGATAGAAAGATGAGTTCGAACTGTAGCTACTTTGCCTTCACAGCTACGCCCAAGAAAGAAACGCTGGAACGATTCGGACAGGAAGACACAGAAGGAAAATTCCGTCCCTTCCACCTCTACAGCATGAAGCAGGCCATTGAAGAAGGCTTTATTCTGGACGTGCTCACCAACTATACCACTTATCGCAGCTACTATGAACTGAGCAAGAGCATTGAAGAGAATCCTGAATATAATAATGAACGCGCACAAAAGCTGTTGCGCAGCTATGTGGAGCGCGATCCCAAAACCATTGAAGCCAAGGCGGAGGTGATGTTGACACATTTTGATGCCAAGATATTCCGCAACCACAAGCTGAAGGGTAAGGCCAAGGCGATGGTGGTAACGAAGGATATTGAATGTGCCATCATGTACTATCATGCCCTGCAGGAACTGATAAAGAAGAACGGGATGCCATACAAGATACTCATTGCATTCTCGGGCACCAAGAATATCAAGGGAAGAGAATATACAGAGGCTGAAATAAACGGATTCCCTGAGAACAAAACAGCAGAGAACTTTGACGATGACGAGTGCAGAATACTGGTAGTGGCCAATAAATATCTGACGGGTTTTGACCAGCCCAAACTCTGCGCTATGTATATAGACAAGCCATTGGCAGGTGTACTGGCCGTACAGGCATTATCACGACTGAACCGTAGTGCACCAGATTTGGGTAAGGTATGCGAAGACCTGTTCATACTGGACTTCTATAACACGAAGGACGATATTAAAACGGCATTCGATCCGTTCTATACCACCACAACATTGTCGGAGGCTACGGACGTGAACGTGCTGCACCAACTGAAGGCTACGCTACTGGGCATGGGTGTGTTCGATATGGACGAAGTGAACGAGTTCATTGAACTATACCTGCATGGGGCAGAAGCAGACCAGTGGGCACCAATCATCGATACGGCGGCTATGCGCTTCAACCAAGAGATAGAATGGCCAGAGAATGGTAAGGCCGATTTCAAGATGAAGTGTAAGCAGTTTGTGAAAGTCTATTCGAAGGTGGCAGCCATCATGGACTATGAGGTGGCTGATTGGGAAAAGCTGTTCTGGTATCTGCGATTCCTGATACCACAACTGATAGTGCCTGGAAAGACTGCCGATGACATCAAGGACTTGCTGGATTCTGTAGACCTGAGCACCTACGGACTGAGACGTACGGCCTTGAACGAGACCATTGGGCTGGATGCAGGAGATGCCGTGATAGATCCTAATAAGCCTGTCATGGTTGATGCCCATCCGAAAGAAGATGACCCCAAGGATAAATTAGACCAGATTCTGAGGGAGTTTAATGAGCGATGGTTTAAGGGTTGGGAGGCAACGCCCGATGACCAGAAAGCCAAGCTGATGAGTATGGCCAAAGCCGTGACGGAGAATGAAGACTACAGGACAATGGTGGTAGGTAATCCTGATCAGCAGGCTGTATTGGAAATCTACGGAAAGATTATAGACAGTATTGTCAGACAGAAACGTAAGGGCGACAATTCACTGTACAGAGAGTATCAGCAGAACGAGGGATTCAAGGCTAATTTCCAAAATCTGTTGATTAGGATGGTGGAAAATATGGACTATCTATGATAAATACATAGAGAAACATTTGGTGGTGCGAGGAAATATGACTATCTTTGCATTCCAAAATAAAAACATTGTGGAACAATAAGCTTTGACAGCTTTCTCGTTTACTTAGAGCCGCTAACTCAATATAAGTATACGCACGAGAAGAGAAGTCTGCCAGCTCACGTCATGAAGGGCGTGGGCATTGGTGGCTTTCAAGTGCGTGCGTGAACTTAGCGGCTCTAAAGTAACACTGAAACCTAAGATGTCCTCCCTTCTTTTTTACTCTAAAAGATTATAAGCTATAGAATGGTAGTTATTGCAAATGATAATACAAACGAGGAGGGAGAAATTGAGGGCGCGTCGTTCAGGGAGTCTTTGGATGAAGGACTCCTGAGAATATTCAATTCGCATAATAACAATATAGTATATAGTAAAGTAGGAACAGACAGAATTCTTCAAGAAGCATATCGTGTGAGTAAACAGGTGGAAGAAGAGTTGCTTGACGATGATGCATTTCATGAATTATATGAAAGCATGAAATATCATCTTGGTTCTTATTCCTCGGCAAGTGTAGGCATGATGATGATGTTTGGCATCCTTGCAGCAAAAGAGGATGTCAGATTCAGGAATAAGAAACTGCTTGAAAAGATTGAGAACAAATATAAGTTACGGCCATTGATGATGGACGTGAAAACGCTTACCCATCAAGTAAAGAACAATAGAAAAGGAAAAAATCAGAATAATAATATGAGTGACAAAAACAATTTGGATGGATTAAGAGGTCTGTTTGAGGGTGGCAATTTCCCTAATGCTCAAATCAATGTGGTACCAGGCGATGGTGTTCATATCAGTTATGAATCGCAGAAGAAAGTGCAGGAAGAAAAGTGTGAAGGCATGAAACAATCGGTGATGGACTATGTGGGGAGGCTGATGCCGGTAGTGACTGCAGGTTATAGGGAACAATACGCTAAGATATGGCAAGAGATACTGGAACAGGACGCTGTGAGCCGAGTTGTTTATGAGAAGGGAAGCCAAAAGGGAACATTGTTCAATCGTAATCTGGTAGCGCAGATTTCGCATATGATGGCGGTAAATGGTGTCATCGTGAAAGAGACGACGGATGTGAGGATGGCAGAACTGCTGGAACCTGAAAAAGGCAAGAACCATTCGGTGAGAGGAGCCTTAGCCGTAACGCCTGACGATAAACTGGTGAAAAAGGCCGTAAATGATGTCTTAGAACGGTATGGCGTGAAAGTTTTATGAAAGTTTAGGGTGCTGAAAGGCGCCCTTTTTTGTTGGTAATCAGCGAGTTGTGTAAAAGAAAGTTTTCGTGAAACTTTCTTTTTTTTTTTCACCAAATCTTTTTCCCGAATTTTGCACCCAGAAAATTCAAGTAACAAACAAAAAATAAAAAAGAAATGAAAGAACTGAAGAATTTTTCGACGGTGCGCAAATGCACCAAGGGTGTAAAGGTGAAGCATGAAAACCTGTTGCCCGAACATCAGCTGACTCGTTTGGCTGAACGTGAATTGATGAGCCTGCAAGGCGTGGTGAGTATG
>JAFVHO010000006.1 GCA_017474485.1 Prevotella sp. | reverse complement strand
ATCCTCTTTGGTACTACTGGTGACTACAGACCATTATCATTCTGCGAACCCGATGGAACTTATTGGGGCTTCGGTATTGAGGTGGCCAACGAGATTGCGAAAAGGTTGGGTGTAAATATAGAGTTCAAAAAGACCTCATGGCCTACATTGACAGCCGACGTGCTTGCAAATCCTCAGATATTCGACCTCGCTATTGGCGGGATAACCATTACCGATGCACGACGTGAGACGATGCTAATGAGCGACGGCTATCTGGCTAACGGCAAGACGATCCTTTGCAGGGCTTCGGAGGCAGACCGCTACAAGACATTAGCTGACATCGACAAGCCCGAAGTGACAGTTATGGTGAATCCCGGTGGACTGAATGAGAAGTTTGCCAATGAGAACCTGACTCACGCTAACATAGTCGTTCACCAGAAGAACGAGGAAATACCTACACTTGTTGCTGAAGGTGCAGCCGACGTGATGATAACGGAGATTACAGAGGCTCCCTATTATGTGCAGACTGACACCCGACTTGCAGCCCCACTATTGAACGCCCCCTTTACTCATGGCGAGATTGGTGTCCTGATGCAGAAAGGACAGGAGGACTTGCTACAGATGGTGAACAATGTCATCCGTCAGATGAAGTCAGATGGCTCACTTCGCAAACTGCATGAGAAGTACGGGCTTGTATATGCCTACGAATAATAATTGTGTTATGAAGAAAATTCTGTTCCTACACGGTTTCTATGCCAGTGGTCAGTGTGTACCAGCCTTGGCTTTACGCGAGTCTTTCGAGGGTCGTGCAGAAGTTTCCACACCTGACTTGCCGATGCACCCGAAAGAGGCTGTCAGCTATATTCGTGGACTGATTGACCGTGAGAAGCCAGACCTCCTGATTGGCAATAGTTGTGGATCTTTCTATGCTCAGATGGTGGCTCCTGTTGTGGGTGTTTCTGCTTTACTCGGTAATCCTCACTTCCAGATGACGGAGTTCCTGAAACAGCGTATCGGTGAGCATCAATACAAGTCACCTCGAAAGAACGGCAAACAGGACTTTGTCATTGATGAAGCCTTGATTGAAGAGTTTGCCGAAATGGAGACTATTCAATTCAACAACTGTAATCCCGACTTCAAAGACCGAATCTGGGGATTGTTCGGAGAAAATGATACGTTGGCACACTTTGAACCAATATTCTTGGAACACTACAACAAGTCGTTCCATTTCCCCGGTGGTCATACTCCGACGGCAGATGAAGTCCATATGTGGTATGTACCTTTGGCTGAGAAACTATTGAAATCAATTTGAAAAGTAAATGAAAGAACTGAATCTCCTACACATCGTCCTTATCTACCTCGTTAGTATCAACGTGGTTACTTTCTTCATGTATGGAATAGATAAATGGAAAGCGAAGAAATCTAGATGGCGTATAAGAGAGGCTGCATTATTGGGCTTGGTATTTTTGCCGTCTCCACCTTCAACAAGCGAGGGCTGATGGAAGATGTAAGATGGCTGATGTAAGAGGGATGAGGGGCTGATGGTTAAAGCTTGACGAGTTGCGAGCCTGTAACGGCTTTATCCTGGCTGGTTAGCTGGATGGCATAGATGCCATTACTTCTAACTGGTAGGGGAATTGTCATCTCTTGACTAGTAGGCTTAAGCCACTGCCGATGTACCAAAGTGCCTGATGTGGCATAGATACTCAAAAGAATGGGCTCAGAGGTTTTATTGTCAAATTGCAGATGCATAAGACCGTCCTTGGCTGTTACCCTCACACTTCGTGGCTGGTGGTGGCTCAGCTCTTTAATGCCATCGATGCCGAGGATGTCGAGAAGCCCCTTATAGGCATCTATTTCGCCATGTCCATAGAGATTGTTGGGGTATGATAGCTGTGCTTCAGGATGTTGGCAGGTACGCTGTAGAATGCCACGGATGTCATCAGGCGTCAGGGTGGGGTTGGCTTGAAGCCAGAGGGCTATAATACCTGCGACAATTGGTGTCGACATGGATGTGCCCGTCAGTGCTCCCCAGACGTATGTGCGCCCGTCGAGGTCGAAGTGCTGCACATGGTTGCTGGTCTCATTGGGATGAGCTTCAAGATAAAGGCTGCTGAGTGACGATATGATGTTTTTGCCAGGAGCTGTGACATCTGGTTTAGTTCTACCATCCATCGTTGGACCTACTGACGAGAACCATGACACGTGCCCTGCCTCTGGGTCGAGGACATCGCTCATAACATCGCCCTTTACGTTAGTGTATGATTGGCGGTGTGACGTACTTCCCACGGTAATGACAGACTCGAAACAACCTGGCGCCAATATGTTATGGCTTTTTTCTGCGGCATTCCAGCGTACGTCGGTGTCGTAATTGCCAAAGCTGTTGGTTGCACTGCCAAAGACTTCTGCTTCGCAGTCTGTACCCTCTATGACCAAAGCAAGATGCTCCAGTCGATTGAGCGAGCGGTTGGCAGTGAGTGTTATCTGGTAAACGGTCTTACCCTCGATGAATGTTGTTTGATATCTGCTGATACTGACGGCACAGGTATCCTCATTAATAAATAAGGTGTCGATGAGTTGGTCGTCCTTCCAGTTCTCACTATCCATAGGCAGGCGCAACTCTTTGTCCACGACATCTTTCCCTTGATAGGCTATCAACCTGACGACGGGGTTGCCGTCAGCCAGTATCCTGTATTCGACTGTGGGGCGGAAGACTCTTGTGAAACTACCAGCGCACGCGACTCCTAAAGGCTTTCGGAAGTATGTCATTTCCTGACACTCGTTGCCTGCCGACGCTACCAGGATGTGACCTGGTCCTACCAGACGACTGAGGAAGAGATTGAACAGACGGTCATCATTGTCCATGAGGGGTGTATATCCTTCGCTAAACGATACGACGCACGGCTTATGCTGACTGTCAGCATAGTCGAATAGATATTTGAATCCCAGGGCATCTGTTGCTGTGGTATAGAGGTAATAGTCATCCTTGGCGATTAATGCCGTATCCTCGATATCCGCATTCGCCACCAGACAGATGTCGCTTTCCCAAGCCACACCACGGTAGGGCGAATCGTAACCGCTGCCTGCAGCAATACCTGTGGTATGGGTGCCGTGGGTTTGTTCGTGTCCGTCCGTGGCACACTGTCTCGACAAGAGATCTTCTGCTGTCGTCCATTCTGAGCCAACTGGCAGACGGTCAATGTTGCCGATGGGAGCCAGTTGGTCCCAAAACGCCTTGATGCGGTATTCGCTGAGCGTGGTATTATTATAGAAGGTGGGATGTGTCAGGTCGAAGCCTACATCCATCAGTCCCATCATGACGCCCTGCCCGGTATAGGGAAGATGTGATGCCGTCTGCTCATAAAGAGGTAACAGATTGGTAATGCCCGGTACCGTATCCATCGTTATGCGAGCCTTGTCGTTAGCTTCCACGCGCAACACCTCTGGGTGTTTCGATAAGGAGTCTACATTGTCTAAAGGCATGGTAACGATGGCGACGTCGCCCAGTTGGGCATATTTCTTACAGCCATATTGTGCCAGTGTCTTGTCGTCCAAACTGTCGTTCATTTGCACGAAGACAGTTGTAAGCATGCTGGCAACCTCCGCCCTGCGTCCACTCTTGGCAGTGCTACTACTGGAGGCCTGACGGTTCCCTTGTCTGATGGTTTCCTGTAACCATGCAGACAGGCGTCCGCTATTACTGGTTTGGGCGTTGGCGCTCATGGCGAGCACCAACAGCATCATGGCTATATATCGTGGTAATTGTTGCATAACATGATAAGCTTGGTGCAAAATTAATAAAAAAAACTCAATTCTTAATTGTCAATTCTCAATTATTTTGTATCTTTGCTGCATAATTACTTCTTGTGAATAATTCAAGTTTCGCATGTTAAGAAGATATAGGAAGATAGAGGTAGATAGCCGCTTTTCAGCGGCGGAAGATAGAGGACATTACTCCATCTGCGGTTATTCTGCAGAAAAACAATTGTCTTTTATCTCCTTTTATCTCCTTCT
>JAFVHO010000048.1 GCA_017474485.1 Prevotella sp. | reverse complement strand
ATGATGGCCGCAGTTGCCTTAATCTGCATGATTATGACAAGTATGGTATTTTCTTCTTGTGGTAGTGATGACGACAACACAGTTGTTAACAAGGATTACACTCTCAAGATGTCTGTGCAGGTGATTGAACAAGGTGAACTTACAAGCACCCAATTGGACTACCTGAACAGGAATTTCAAAGACAAAGAGATAAAAAACAAGTTCATAAGTTTTTTTGATGCCAGGACAGCTACAGACAATGGCGTCAATGAAGCCCTGACAGGTATTGCCACTAATAAGATATATGCTAAAGGCTGTGAATATAAG
Organism: Prevotella sp.; assembly: GCA_017474485.1. Lineage (GTDB taxonomy): Bacteria > Bacteroidota > Bacteroidia > Bacteroidales > Bacteroidaceae > Prevotella. Next base: position 13,450 of record JAFVHO010000048.1, on the reverse strand, counting down.
GTTTATTTTAAACTGTTCGATGCCTCTAACAGTCAGGTTTACCAAAAGACCATCTATGTCATAGAGGATAATTATAAAATAGACAATTAATTAGTTTAGGTAATATCTATTAATTCATAAATTCGACTGTCAGCTCTTCCTCAAACAGGTTTTCACCCATTGGTCTGCGGTATATTGTCGTTTTCTCCATTGGTCTCGCTTATTTATACCACAGAGGTACGACTTTTTCTTGAAATATGTAAGTAATTTTTTGATTATAAACAATTTAATTTATAGAACACCCCTTTATTAATTAAAAAAATTAACAACAATGAAAAAAATGATGATGATGCTGGTCATGGCAACAGTTGCCCTGACAGCAAGTGCACAGAACGAAGTTGGTCAGCTGACCTTGCAACCCAAAATCGGTTTGAACCTTGCAAACCTTTCAGACACTAAGGTCAACGACGAAAAAGGACAGTTAAAGTTAGGTTTTGCTGTAGGTGTAGAGGCTGAGTATGGTCTCTCTGAGAAGTTCTCTGTAGCAGCTGGTCTGCTGTATTCTATGCAGGGTTGTGATTTCGGTGAGTATAAAGTTTCTACTGGTGGTACAACCCTTGGAGGTTGGGACAAGAACCAGCGTAATCTCGCTTATCTGAACATCCCCATCGTAGCAAATTTCTACTTTGCCAAGGGTTGGGCTATCAAGGCCGGTGTGCAGCCAGGTTTCCTGCTGAGCGCAAAGGCTAAGGTTGATGGTATTGGTGCAACTGAGAGCTATGACATAGACTTCAAGGATGAGTGCAAGACTTTCGACCTCTCTATTCCCCTTGGTATCTCTTACGAGTATGAGAAAATTGTTTTCGACGCTCGCTACAACCTTGGTGTAACAAAGGTGAACAAGGATGGTGACAACAGCTCAAAGAACGGTGTCATCCAGATCACTGTCGGCTACAAGTTCGCTCTCTAAAAAGCGCCCGGGGCGTTTAACTCCTTTTTCCCCCTTATGCCGTCGAGGGTTCGACTCCCTCGGCGGCTACAAATATTTAAAGCGATAAGATTATGACGCGTATGAAAAACAATCTAAGTTGTGTGCTAGGGCGCCTGTTTTTGTTGGTTTGCCTGTTGGTAGGCTGGTTTGGTGACGCCAAGGCCTGTAAGTTGGAAGACACTTACCGTTATACGGTGGTTCTTGAGGGTTCAGACAAGGTACGCATCAAGATGCCTCTTTACGACAAGGAGGACAACGATTGCTGGGTCCAGTATGGATATCTTACTATCCAAATAGAGGGAGAGCCAACAAAAGAAACTGTTGTCACTTATTGGTCGGAGGAAGACATCGCCCGTAGTGACTATTTCCCCCAATGCACTATTAAGAAGAGTGTTGACGGAGAAATGACGATGTACCGCGATCGAGGCTATTCCGCTGCGCGAGTTACTAACACCTCCACGGGTATTATCTGCCCCTGCGTGAGTGGTGGCGACTACGCCATTGTCAACCTGCTGTGGACTGTACCAGACAAGTATCGTGGCAAGAAGGTCACCTTCCATTGGTATATCCATCACAATGGCAACAATACCGAGTACGATAAAGAGATTACGGGTATTGCCGATGTGACCTTCCCCATTCCGAGTGCTCCTGCAGAAGTGAAGCCCATACTGATGGACCCCATCATTTCGTACGATGCCTCCCATGCCAATCAGATTATGGTTCCCTACATGATGGCTGCCAGTAATGTGGAGGAAATCAGAGCCATATATGTTGATGGGCAAAGAATCGCATTCCCCATCGAACTGGACAAGAATAAGACGTCGGGCTTTGTATATTTACCGGCAGAAGCATATATCGATCAATTCTTTATTCAAGCTACCTATAAAGATAGTGAAGGCGTTAAAAAGACCGTTCGCTCGGAAACGATAAGTCTTCCTGTGCTGCACAACCCCAAGCGACTGGCGACGACACTTCAGAATGACGGAAAGGTAACGCTGACGTGGAGCGTGGACAGAACGAACTGGAACGACGTACAGCCTACAGACAACTGGGAGATTCAGCGCAACGTCAGCGGCGACCCCAGCAACAACCAGTGGGTGACCATCGGTCAGGAAGCTTTCAACGAGAAATTCGCGGACTACACCTATACGGACGAGACCCTGCTGTCACAGTATGCTGAGCAGGTCGTTTACTACCGTGTGCGCCGTACTATTACCGCTTTGTGGAATTGGGCAGACAACAGTGGATATGCACAGACCGTTTTGGCTACCAAACTGATGCTTCCAGCTGTGACAAGCGGAACGGTTCAAAGGACTGGCGAGTGGAACGATGATAATCATGAGGTGGCGTTGAATTTTCAGATAGGACCTAGAGAATTACGTACTGCCCAGGATTGGGTAGACCTCGCCAATCTTGTGAATGAGAGTGTGGAGGGTACGTCTTTCAATGTCGTTATGATGAACGACATCGAGTTAAGTGAGAGCCAATCTGTCATGATCGGCAAAAGTAACGCTTTTAATGGCGTCTTTGATGGCAATGGTCATACGCTGACTTTCAATCTCTCATCCACCGATGTTCCCTATGCTGCTCCCTTCCGGTATGTGGGCAACGCCAACATACGCAACCTGCATGTAAAAGGCTCTATCACCACATCAGTACGATATGCTTCCGGTCTGGTAGGTTATATGGTTTATAACACATCGCCAGTCATAGAAAACTGTATCTCTTCCATCAACCTAAAAAGTACGGTAAACGGCAGGGCCACTATGGGTGGTCTTTTGGGTGTTGATGAGACCAGAATGTCTGTCATTCTTAGAAACTGTCTGTTTGACGGAAGTTTCGAGGGTGAGAATTGTTATGGTAACGCCGGTCTGGTAGCATATACTCCAGGAACAGTCAGTCAAAGGCTATCAATTCAGAACTGCCTTTTTGCTCCGTCGAGACTGAATACGAAGACGGATGATTGCTCGACGCTTGCCGATGGTGTTTGCAATATTAGCAATAGCGCTTATACGGTCGCCTACGGAAGTGTTCCGTACGCAAGTTTAGCGATTGACGCGAAAGGCATGTCTGCCGCCGACTTGCAGACCTATCTGGGTGACGGATGGACGGTATCGGATGATAAAGTGATACCTGTTCAATCATCTTATGCCACGATATGGGACAAATCTGCCAAGGCGGTGCTTACCATTGAGAAGCTGGTTCGCAATGAGCTGCGCTATACTGAGCGTCGCGAACTCACGGAAGAGGAGCGAATCAAAGGAAATATGACCGTTAAACTGGCAACGCCATGCGTGGACTATCGTTTCTACATGGTGGTGGAAAAGGGCAATTCTAAGTTGCCGTTAACTACCACTGAGCGCATACAACTCAAGCCGACTGATGCGGGCGAGTATAGTTTTGACAACAACGTAAAACTGACCAACGCCAAAGCAGAGACAGAGCAGAACTATGTTAGCCTGTCGTGGGAGACTGAGCGCGGTCAAGCCGACTACTACCGCATCCTGCGTAGCGACCAGATGACGCCCGATATTGTGGATACGCTGAAAAACAATCTCTTGGAGCCCCTCTATATGGACCGCACGGTGCGCCCCCAACACACTTATATCTACACCATAGAGGGCGTCACCCAATGTGAAGGCGAGAACGTCAGCAGGGTGACAGTCAAAGGCAACTGTAAGCCTACGGGTATGGTGCGTGGTTATGTGCGCCTACCCAACGGTACCGGTCTGCCTGGCTGTACTGTGACAGCCACTCCCGACAACATCCCTGGCGCTGAGGCAAAGTCGACCGTGACTGACGAGACGGGATTCTTTGAAATTGGTGACCTCGTCTATACTAAGTACGGTATCTATACCCTCGATGTGAGCACCCCGAACAATGACGGTTCGTTTACTTCGCAGCGGATAGTCTTCGACGATGAGGTGAACCTGCAGACGAACATCAACTTTACGCAGGACAGCTACTACCTATTCTCAGGTTTCGTGCTTTATGAAGGCACCAGCATCCCAGTAACTGGCGTAGAGTTCCTGCGCGATGGCAGGGTGATGAAAAACGCCTTGGGTAAGACTATCACTACCGATAGCCAGGGTGCCTTCACGCTGAGTATTCCACAGGGCAGTCATCAGATTCAGGTGGTGAAGAAAGGACACACTTTCAAAAACGATGGCTACTTCACCACACCTGACGGTCAGCCAGACTCTACATGGCACAACTGGACGAAGAATGTGAGCGACATCTATCTGTGGGACCAGACGAAGGTTAACCTGATGGGACGTGTCGCTGGCGGTAAGGATCAGGGCAGTTTGAAACTGGGTGAGTCGCTGTCGAAGAACAATCTGGGCGACGACCTTACAATCGTGCTCCAACTTGAGGGCGACAACACATCGTGGCTGGTTCGCGACCAGAAGGATCCCACAGTGACGGAGCGTCACGAGGTGTTTACTCACGGAAAGACCGACACCACACGTGTCGATGCCTATCGCCACCGCATCGTTATTCATCCCGACAAGATGACGGGTGAATACCTGATGCCAGTCTGCCCCGCAAAGTACAAGGTGACGGAAATCTATGCCAAGGGCTATTCAACGCTGTTCCAGAACGGAATGGTCAGCGAAGTCATAGACCTGAACAGCTGCAATGATGGCGACTCGGTCGCTTACTCGCGCATCTATCACTCAATGCCCACACTTGACGTATGGCAGTTCAACGGTTCTGACGAGCGCTACTACGGCATCAAGAAATACACTTCGCGTGATAATGCCGGCAACAGCGAGATTGTAAAACTGTGGAACAACAACAGTTACACCTTGGGACATCCCGTGTTTATGGCAGGTTCAACGGTGCCTATGATGCTGTCGGCTCGTGAGGAATACTACTACAACAACGACAAGAACGGAAATCTGGATATTGTACAACTGGATGGCGGCAAGGTGATTATCAACAATGGACTCATTGCCAACAACCATTCTGACTCGGTGGCACTGGACAAGGACGGACAGGGTTCTTATGTGTTCACACCCCAGAACACTACCTTCACGCAGGTGGACGACGTGGCACTGCGCACCATGAACATCACGCTGCTCTACGACGGCGTCTATTACGACATCCAGCCGATACGAGGCTATGTGATGGCATCAATGCCCAAGTCGCAGGGGCGTCGTGTCGTTGCCGGACGTAACACCCATCTTGTGGATGTCCTGCGCGACCCGCCAGGAAGCGGCAGTTCGGCATACATCGAGAAAGGCACGAAGTTCAATTACAGTTATACAGCCGACTACAAAGTGGAAGCTGGTATTGGTTTTGAAATAGGCGTCGGTGCCGGTAACAACTACTATACGGGTGTCGTGGGAGGTACCACAGAGGCTGGCGACATTGGTTCTGTGAAGAACTACGCCGCTCTGGGATATGACCTAAAGACTGGCTATTATCAAGACTGGAGCTATAATTACACGATTGAGACTAACGAGAAGATAACGACCAGCAGCAGTAGCAAGGAGATTGGTGCCAATGCCGATGTCTATATAGGTATCACAGACAACGTGATTTTAGAGGACGGCATAGCTGTGCGTGTGGTGAACAGTAAAGGCATGGAGCGACTGAAACCGGGCATGGGTGGTACGGTGACTGTCGACGGTCACGACTACAGGGTGACGGGTACTGCCAAGATTCTGGCTCGTGGCTATGATGCAGAGCAGAAAGACTCTGTCTATCTTGTTCGCGACGAGGTGCTGCAGCTGAAGAACAAGGTAACCTCCACCTTTGCCCATTCACAACACTATCTGACAGATGAGCTTATTCCCAGTCTTGTGCGCGTACGCAACAGTCTGTTGCTGGATTACACCACCTCTGCCAGTGAAGCACAGGCTATGGCTGACAATCTGCAGACTCCAGTCTATGTGAGCAAGGTGGCTACCACCGATACTCGTTTTGGTGGAGAATATACCCAATATCTGCCCCAGAATACGACAATCCAGTGGAGCGACTCGATTAAGGCCCTGAACAACGAGATTCGTGTATGGGTCGGCATGATTGGTGCCAACGAGAAAGCCAAACTGGAAGCTGCAGAGGCAGTAAACGTCTATGACTTCGACGGTTCTACCAGTGTGAGCTACAGTGAATCGTTCAACACCTCAAGTGGACTGCACCGCTATATCATACTCCCTGCAAGTGCCGGCATTAGCGGCGGCGGAATCTCAGGAGGTACTAATAATGGCGGAACTACGTCCGCGATGGACCTGGGTGATGGTGACCCTGAATTTGATTACACAATTGGCGGTATCGCACTGAAATATAAGATAAAGCCCATTGCCAATTTCAACTTCAACTATAAGAACGGTGTCGACAGCACCTTCACGAAGAAGATTGGATTTACTTTGGCTTGCAGTCGCAATTCAAACCTTACCGTAGGCGTCTATCGTGATAATGGAATCAGCGGCGACAGTCTGAAGGCACTTATTGAACTGGGCCAGGTGGGTCTCTATTATCAACATGTAGAAGAGAACCTGAAGTTGATTTACAACGGACGTCCGGGCAGCAGCAATACGACGAGCTATCTTGGAAACCTGAGTAGCACACCACGTGCACGCAACTTCGTCTATCGCACCTTGGCAGGTGCCACAGCTTCGCCTTGGGAAGACGAGCGTCGCACCATCTATTACACTCCAGGTACGATACTCGACCAGAAGACGCAGGAGATTGACCAGTTGCGCATCTGGGCCAAGGAGGCCTCGGTGGCCAATGTGCCCTATGGTGATCCTGCACGCTTCACCATTTATATGGCTAACGAGAGTGAAATGCCCGCACGTGCCACCAAGTCTTTGAAATACTTCCTGCAAGACTCTATGAACCCCGACGGAGCCAAGGTTCTCATCGATGGCGCTCCCCTGACGGGGTCTGGCACCAACCTGTATCTGGAACCAGGCACCATCGTGGAGAAACAGGTAGAGGTGTTTGCTGGAGCAGGTTACGACTACGAGAACCTGGGCATCTCCATCTACGACGAGAACGACCCCAAGCGCCTCAAGACGGTGACACTCTCGGCACACTTCGTACCGTCTGCCGGTCCCGTGAATATCTCCAAGCCTGGCGATAAGTGGATTGTCAATACTGAGTCGGCATACGACGAGGAACGTCAGGCCTATTACCTGCCTGTGCATATCGATGGCTTCGACGTCAACTTCCGCAACTTCGACCACATCGAACTGCAATACAAGCTATCGACGCAAAGCGACAAGGACTGGGTGAACGTTTGTTCGTACTATCGCAACGACGCGGAGGGCGAGGCACTGATGGCTCAGGCCTCTGGTGCGCGTGAACTGATGAAGAATGAAGGATTCATCGATGCTGCCTTCTATGGCGAGAAAGACCCCGTGGAGCAATACTACGACCTGCGTGCTGTGACCTACTGCAGAAATGGCAGCGGCTACCTGACGCGCTCGTCAAACGTTCTGTCGGGTATCAAGGATACTCGTCTGCCTGAGGTATTCGGAACACCAGAACCTACCAACGGTATCTTAGGCATCGGCGACGACATCCTCATCAAATTCTCGGAACCCATTGCCAGCAACTATCTGAGCAAGGTCAACAATTTCGAAGTATTGGGTACACTGCTGAGCAACGATATCTCGACGGCAACATCGCTGAGTTTCGACGGCCATTCAACGGCAAGTACTCAGGGTGAACGCAACCTGAAGGGCAAGAGTTTCACCGTGGATATCATGCTGAACCCTGCCAGTGACGACGAGCGAGAGATGACCGTGTTCTCGCATGGTGGCGACGAGAAGGGCGTACGCTTCGGAGTGACTGCCGACCGCAAGCTCTCGGCTACCATCAATGGCGAGACGCTGGAGTCCGACACCATTGTGTCCTTCAACAATTCGCTGCACCAGGTGGCTTACGTGCTCGACCAAAGCGGCGAGACGACTACCGTGAAATTCTACGACGGCAACAGGGCTATCGGTGTGAAACAATTGGAAGAGCGCTATGAAGGAGCTTCTTCGGAAATCCTCTTAGGTGCTGATTTTGACCTCACCCGCGAATTATCGTATAAGGGTGAGATGCTGGAGTTCCGCCTGTGGAACCGAGCCATGTCTGGTGGTGATCTGGCTGACTACGCCAAGAAGAAACTGACAGGCTACGAGACGGGCTTGCTCGACTACTATCCATTGAACGAAGGCGACGGCGACTGGGCTTATGACAAGGCTGCAGGTAGCATGGACCTCATGTTGATAGGAACCAGCTGGAAACGACCTGCCGGCATCTCGATAGCGTTCAAGGGCGACAAGGGCCTGCGCCTGAAAAGCGATAAGTTCATGCGTACGAAGAACCACGACTACACGCTGACTTTCTGGTTCCGCACCAACGATGAGAACGCTACCCTATTCTCTAATGGCGAGGCCAAGCGCGATCAGGAGAACCAGATTAACATTGGTGTGAAGAACCGTAAGCTCTATGTCCGTTCACAGGGCTTTGAGGTGCAGACCTCTGCTTATGTATCGGAAGGCACCTGGCACCACTTCGCCATGACCGTATCACGCTCGCAGAACATCAGCAATGTCTATGTGGACAAGAAGCTGGTTGAGTCGTTCCCTGCTGACAGTCTGGCAGGCATCATGGGTAACCATATTGCACTGGGTGCTACCTATATTGACAAGAACACCCCGACAAACGTGATGAACGGACACATCGACGAGGTGGGTATGTTCGAGAGTGTACTGCCGCTGAACCTCATCAAGGAGTATTCGAACCACACACCGCTGGGCACCATGAGTGCCATGATGGCTTATCTGGACTTCGGACGCTCGGTGAAGCTGGACAACAATATGCAGTATCTGGAGCCTACAGGAATCAGTCTGAAACGATATAGCACCAATCAGGGTGAGCTTACTGAGCGACGCGATACGCTGGTGGCTGATGCTGACGTTCAAGCAATGGCAGCTCGTGACTTCTATGCGCCGATGACGAGCAACGCACAGTTGGATAACTTGCGTTATAGCTATGTGGCAAAGGACAACGAGTTGTATATGAACATCAAGGAGCCTGACTACATGGTGGAGAAGACCAATATCTACGTCACTGTGAAGGAAGTGGCCGACCTGCAGGGTAACCCGATGGCATCGCCCGTCACGATGAACCTCTACGTCTCTCGCAACCCACTGCGCTGGGATGTAAAACGCATCGACGAAGATGTCAACTACGGTGAGGGAGTGAGCTTCGAGGCAACTGTCAAGAACCTGAGCGGCGTGAAACAGAATTTCAAGGTGGAAGACCTGCCGCTATGGATTAACGCTTCACAGACAGAGGGCGTGCTTGACGCACTGGATGAGCAGAAGATAACGTTCACCGTCAGCGACTTTATTAATATAGGTACGTATAACGAGCAGATAGCACTGGTTGGCGACAACAAGATGTCGGAACCGCTGCCTATCACGCTGCGTGTACGTGGCGACGAGCCTGATTGGGTCGTCCCAGACAGTCTGATACAGAAGAACCAGACCATGATGATGGTGGCCCGCGTCAAGATTGACGGTGTGGTGGCCAGCTCGAAGGAGGACATTCTGGCGGTATTCGACGAGAACTACCGTCCATTGGGCATGACCCATATCGAGGTCAACGACAATGCCAACGCCAATGAGGCACTGGCCTATCTGACCATCTATAGCGACCACGAAGCCGATGCCTCGCTACCTACGCTGAGCTTCCGCTTCTTCGATGCCTCGAAAGGCAAGGTCTATAGCGTGAAGCCTGCCGACGGCAAGGTCTATGCCTTCGCGAACGATGCCATCATCGGCACGGATGTCAACCCCGTCATCCTGCAAAACAGCTACGACGACGTACAGACCGTGAAACTGCAGAAGGGCTGGAACTGGGTCAGCTTCAACGTCATTCCCAAGGAAGGCACGACGTTAGGGCAGTTCCTGAACAGCATGTCGAAATGGGATGCCCAGGACATGATTATAGCCGTCAATGGCACCAAGCGCGTGACCTATAAATGCTATAATAGCAAGAAGACAGCCATTGGACAGAAGTGGGACAAGGGCGACCAAGTGGCGGCCATCGATCCCGCACAGATGTACAGCATCTCCTCGGAGAGCGATAAGACCATCTATCTGGAAGGTGAGTTCGCTCGCCGATACATCGTTGTGCATAAGAACTGGAACCGCATAGGCTACAATTCGACGATTAACCTGCCTATCGCACAGGCACTGGCGGACTACACGGAACAGGCACAGGTGGGTGACGTGGTGAAGTCGCAAGACCAGTTTGCCATTCTCAGTCAGACGGCTACCGGACTGGCATGGAAGGGCTCGCTGCAGTATATGGAGGCTGGCAAAGGCTACATGCTGAAACGTCTGGCCGACAGCGAGGTGAAGTTCCTGTATCCGCTCTACTTAAACGACTCACGCTACAGCAGTACCAATGAGACGGCTGCGCCGAAGCGCTCAGCCGTCAGTACGGCGACGACGATGAACATTGTGGCTGCCGTAGAGGGCGTAGAGACTGAGGCTGGCGACAAGCTGGTGGTGTTCAGAGATGGTGACCGCATGGCAGAAGCCGAGTTGACCATTGACGACGAGACGCAACACCTGTTCTACCTGAACATAGGCAGCGATGCTAACAACAACGAGACGCTGACCTTCGTGCTGGAGCGCGACGGCGAGACCATCGCTATGACGGGCAGCCACATCAACTACGTGGCGGACAAGGTGCTTGGTACGCCGGAACAGCCTACGGCCATCAACTTCACGGCTCTCGACCAGATGCCACACGACGGCCAATGGTATAACGTGGGCGGTGTGCTGATTGGTAAGAAGCCGACACAGAGTGGTGTATATATCTACAACGGTAAGGCCGTGGTGGTGAAGTGATTGAGAAATTGAGAAAATGAGATAATGAGAAATTAGGAATGATGATGAAAAAGAGTATATTAGCATTAGCAGCCTTCGCCTTCATGGCGTGGGGCTGCTCCTCGGACGGTAACGATACACCGACACCGATACCGACACCGACACCAGCGGAAATTCCTGCAGGTACGGATGTGCGTCCTACATGGCAGTCACCTAACTACGACCTGTACGAACAGACCATGGTTGTAGAGGTGCAGTTGCAGGACACGCTGGCCAAGTATGCCTCGGCACAGGACCTGCTCTGTGCCACCATAGGCAATGAGGTGCGCGGTATGGCCGAAGCCCAGCAGATTGAGGATCAGTGGCTGTTCTTTCTGGTCGTAGGCAGCAACGATGTTGGTGTTAACGTCGGCCTGTCGTACTACTGCGACAAGTTGCACCGCATCTTTAGCATCCAGTGGACCAGATTCGATGCCACTGTGCCACCGACGGGGCAGGGTGGTATCTATCAACCAGATTTTGTTAAATAATCAAATAGGAAAGGAATATGAGAAAGTATTTGTGTTTGTGGACTACCATGATGATGTGTGGCCTGATGGTAACAACATCATGTAAGCATAATATGGATGATTACGTCAAGAAGCCTTACACGGTCAGTGACAGCGAACGATTGAGCTATGCTGAAAAGACGCTGAACACTACGATCGACAAACAGCAGAACTGGGTGCTGACCAACCAGTACAACGTCAAGGTGACAGCTGATGCCAACCTCGAAGGCATCAAAGCGATAGCCATCCTGGACGGCAACCCCTTCATTGGGTCAACCAACATGCTGCTGAAGGTGACGGCCAAGAACAATGAAACCATTGACTTGACATTCAAGGCACCAAAGGCTGACACGCTGTTGTATGCTGCCTGCATCACCAGTGACCAGCAGTTCATTGCACGCCCCTTCCTGCCAGGAAAGGATACTGCCGTATCGTTTAAGGCTCCGGGCCGGCAGGTGGCTTCTGCCAAGGCTATGACGAGAGGCTTGGCAGACGGTGCCACAGAGGTAGAAACCGAAAACTGTTGGAACGTTGACTATGGTGTGGAGAATCTGCTCGACCTGGTGGCCGAGGTCAACTGCTTTATTCCCGCCAACCAGAACAACCGCGCAAAGGTGGAAGCCTTCGGCAATCACTCGTTCATTACCGACAGCGAGAGTAAGATTACGTTACAGTGCGTCTTTTCACGTGGTGGCGTGGACAATGTCAACATCGGTTGCCGCATCGACCCCGGACAGTCGGGAACGGGCGTGCAGACCTACGTGCTGAAGGACGGCATCTTCAATGGAAAAAACTACCGCCGCGAGACCCCGCTCTTCCTGTTGTGGGGTGCAACGATACCTTGGAACTTCGATCCCGAAGAATTTGAGTACAAACTGCCAGCCAACTCGAAAATCGACTTCTTTGTGGTACATGGCGACAAAGACCTGAGTGACGACATGAACCATGCCACATGCTTCTCAGTCAATGATAACAACTATCTGGCTTTCGATACTGGCAACCAATGGGACTATTTCGACCGCGTGTACCTGATTACGGGAAGTGGCAAACCAGCCCCCAAAGCAGATGTTAAGCCCATCGTCCCCACACCACAAATATGGACCTACGTATGGGAGGATAAGGATTTCGGCGATTACGACATGAACGACTGTGTGATTGAGGTGCAGGAGCATGCAGACGATGCCAGCCAGATTACGGTGACACTGGTGGCATTAGGTGGTGCCCGTAACTTGTGGTTAGGCTTCGACTCAAAGACTGCCGAGTCGTATTTGGACCATAAGCCCGTCATCGATAAAGAGTTGCATGCTGTGCTGGGTGTGCCCCTCGGTACGCTGGTCAACACAGGACGAGCCAATGCCAAGCCCGTTGTCGTCTATGACGGCCCCAAGCCAGAGGGTTTTGACTTCCAGACCTGCTCATTCGTGCTGGGTGCCATGTTCATGGACGACCAGAAAGGCATCTATGAGAATGACTACTATCACATCCATATCGCTACCGCAGGACAAGACCCTCACGGCATCGTCATACCAGGCAAGTGGCAGTGGCCTACGGAGACAACCTGCATCAAGGATGCCTATCCCGAATTCGTTACATGGGCAAGCGACCGTACCAAATGTCAGGATTGGTATAAGCATCCCATTGCAGGAAAGGTGGTTAACAGGTAATATTGTGATTTTTTGAGATAAAGGGTGACACGCTGACACAATGCCGAAAAATAAAGGGCGTGCAACGTTTTGAAGCGTGTCATCCTTTTAATTGAAAAATATTAATATATGACATCAACCGTGTCTGCCCTCGTGTAGTTCGCCCGACATGGGCATCATCTAACGGGTGCAAGTCCCGAGCGCGGCCTAATAGCGGCAGTCGCACAGCCAGTTTATTTTGCGATTTGCTTCTTGAGCCATAGCATCTGTCCGTAGTTAGTTTCGGAACTGGTCCAGTGCTCCTGACTTCGGCGGTTTTAACACTTTCATGGACAAAACAAACTTGAACCCCTGATAAATAGGGGATTCTGCATGGGACATGGGTGACGCAGAAAGCTGGCGCTACATTAATAGGGATAACAAAAGCATGCTGCACCTTCT
>JAFVHO010000047.1 GCA_017474485.1 Prevotella sp. | reverse complement strand
TTGGGAGGTGGCAAATAACATTTCATCAATACAACAGCCCTACCACCCAAAGAGGCAGTTTCTTGCCAACGGGGAATTCCATCGAGTCTGCAAGAATGTATGAGTTAGGAATGTCTGCTATCTGGTCGAACGATTTATCCTGACCGCCCACTTCGACTGTTATCTTTCCGTCAATCAAAAAGTCGCCCTGCGTCTTGCCATATTCTACAGTATGACCTACTGACAGCTGATTGACCACAAAGCACTCTCGCTGGGTGCCTACATTCAGATTCGAGCTCAGCGCGCAGAGCATATTTGGATTGTGCACATATATCTTGTCAGGCTTCTGCATCTTGGTCACCGACTTATTGTCGGCATACAGCAGATGCAGCAATTCTGCCCTTTGCATACTCGACAGATAGCTCAGCACCGTATTTTTGTTCAGTTCCAGATACGATGCCAGTTTGGCGATATTCACATCGTAAGGCACATTATTGGCCAGAAACAGCATCATCGCCTTGAGTTTGCGTGTGTAGGCAGGATCAACGCCACAGAACTGCGTCATCTCCTGATCGATGATAAAGCTCACCACATTCTCTATGCGATTGTAGTACTCCTGCTCGTCACCATCGTAGAAGGGGTAGTAACCTGCACGTAGATACTCCTCGAACAAGGGTTGGGGATGACACACCTTGCACACCTCATCGCAAACGGCATCCGCATCCTCCAGCACCTCCTGCAGCGTATGTACAGGCAGTTCTATATTCTTATAGAAACGGAGATACTCTCTGAACGATAGCCCAGCCATATCGTAGCTCAGCACTCTGCGCGACAGGTCGGCATCAGCATTCAGAATCTGCAGGAGCGACGAACCCGTAAAGGTAATCTTCATATCGGGCCACAGGTCGATAATCTCTTTCAGTTCCTTGCTCCATGTAGGATATTTATGCACTTCGTCCAGAAACAGGTGCTTGCCACCCATCAGGTGGAAACGCTCAGCCACTTCCATCAGCGTATGACTGGCAAAGAACATGCTGTCCATCAGGCAATATAACGCCTCGCCAGCGTTCACCCCATACTTCTGCTTGATATATTGTCTCATCAGCGTTGTCTTGCCCACACCTCGTGAACCACGTATGGATACCAGCTGCTTTTCCCAATTTACAGACTTCATTATTTCGCGGACGATGTCAGTGTTCGTCTGCGATATCAATATACGATGTTTCTTAAAAAGAGTCTCCATATTATCTATTTTTGTGTGCAAAGATACGCAAACTTATTGTAATAACCAAATTTTTAATTAAAAAGGTTAATATAATAAACGATGTTTTGTATTTTTGATTATCGTGATAAGCGCTTTGGTACTTTCCTATCAACATAAGAATCATGCCATTTCAAATGGCACAATTAGTCATTTTTGTGCAATTTTATAAAGATTTTCCTTCAAAACCGCTCCATCTTCTCATCAAGGTGAATATGCATCTCAGGCTCATCATAAGCCTTAGTATCAACGTACTCAATATCCGTTATGATAAAATGCTCAAGCACTTCTTTGGGCAGCACCATACGGGCCAGCATCAACATACCTTTCTCTTCCATGAGGCAAAGGTAATAAATTTAATCCAAACAAAAGCCTTTCCCCTATGAAAAATCGACTGAGCCGGTAATCGCCGTCAGGTAAGGCTAATACAGACGTAAATCAACCAAAAAGAGTGACCCATTTGCAGGTCACTCTTATTTTGTTGTCCAAGGCGGATTCGAACCACCACAAACAGAACCAAAACCTGTTGTGCTACCATTACACCATTGGACATCCGTGCTGTAAGCGAGTGCAAAGGTAAGAAATATTTGGCATTCCACCAAATATTTCTTCACCTTTTATTATTTTACTATCAACAGATAGTAGTTTTTCTTGCCCTTTTGAGCCAGGAGGTACTTGCCGTCGATAAGATCATCAGCTGTGACGGCACGATTCTGGTCGGTAAGTTTCTCCTTGTTCAGCGAGACACCACCACCCTGCACCATCTTACGCATCTCACCCTTAGAAGGGAACACGGGAGCGACGGTGGTAAAGAGCTCGATGGCGGGCTGACCCAGCTGATCCTTGGAAATCTCGAACTGAGGCACTCCGTCGAAGACATCAAGGAATGTCTGCTCGTCCAGTTTCTCAAGGCCCTCCTTGGTAGACTTGCCAAACAACAGGTTGCTGGCTTCAATAGCAGCGTCGAGGGCCTCCTGCGAGTGTACCATCACTGTCACCTCCTCAGCCAGACGCTTCTGCAGCACGCGACGACCAGGATCCTGCTTATGTTCCTCGACAAGGGCATCGATGACGTCCTTCTCCAAAGAAGTAAAGATCTTGATATACTTCTCGGCATCGTCGTCGCTGACATTCAGCCAGAACTGATAGAACTTATACGGTGTGGTGCGCTTGGGGTCGAGCCAGATGTTTCCAGACTCCGTCTTACCAAACTTCTTACCATCGCTCTTGGTAATCAACGGACATGTCAGGGCAAAGGCCTCGTTCTCGTAACCCAGCGTACGGCGGATGAGTTCAGTACCTGTGGTAATATTACCCCACTGGTCGTTACCACCTAACTGAAGCTTGCAGTTCTTATGCTGGTAGAGATACAGGAAGTCGTAACCCTGCAACAACTGGTAAGTAAACTCCGTGAACGACAAGCCGTCGCGGGCTGTACCATTCAGGCGCTGCTGCACGCTATCCTTGGCCATCATATAGTTGACAGTGATATGCTTACCCACCTCACGGGCGAAGTCCAGGAAGGTAAAGTCCTTCATCCAGTCGTAGTTATTGACCATCTCTGCAGCGTTTTCGTCCTTCGACTCAAAATCAAGGAACTTAGACACCTGCTGTTTGATACACTCCTGATTGTGACGCAGGGTCTCTTCGTTCAGCAGGTTACGCTCCTGCGACTTACCGCTGGGGTCGCCAATCATACCTGTGGCACCACCCACGAGGATGATGGGCTTGTGGCCGCAACGCTGCAGGTGACGCAGCATCATGATACCACAAAGGTGACCGATATGCAGGGAGTCTGCCGTGGGGTCGGTACCCAGATAGGCAGTAACCATTTCTTTCTGGAGCAGCTCTTCCGTGCCAGGCATCATCTGTGCCAGCATGCCGCGCCATTTCAGTTCTTCAACAAAGTTCTTCATATATCTTTAATTCTTAATTCTTAATCGCGAAGCGATAACTCTTAATTCTTAACTCTTAATTCTTAATTTCCTACGGCACTGGGTCATAGCCACTGCCTCCCCAGGGGTTGCATCTGAGTATTCGCCAGATGGCCAAGTAGAGCCCTTTGAAGGGACCGTGCTTTATGATGGCCTGACGGGCATATTCTGAGCAGGTAGGCGTGAAGCGGCACGAGGGTCCCAGCAACGGAGATATGCATATCTGGTAGAAACGGATGGGCAACATCAGCAGCCATACCAATGGGCGCGTTATGAGATGCCATAGCGATGTCATAGTTTCTCGGATATCCGTTTCATCAAACCAACCACACGCTGAGTGACTTCATTCGACGGGCGATGCTCGTCAGACAACCAGATGAATGCCAGAAGCAGACGCTTTTGCTCAGGCACAACCTGCCATAAGAGGTCTTTATGCTGACGAAAGGCTTCGCGTACCTGACGCTTTACCCGATTACGGTCGACAGCATGTTTAAAACGCTTCTTGGGTACACTAATCAGCAGTTGTACGGGGACATCGCCTGTCTGACGCTCTGAGAGCATGTAAACAGCCCTCAACGGAAAAGCAGCCACAGACTGGCTGCAACCGCCTCCAAAGAGCGACTCTATCAGCTTGAGGCTGACCATGCGCTCCCGCTTTCTGAATGTGCTGGCCCCCACGACTTAGTCTTCGATGGTCAGCAAATAGTGCTGCAGAGCACCCGTCATTGAGGGATATTTCTCAGACGGTGCTTCAATATCGAGGCGCAAACCCGCTTCACGAGCAGCCTGAGCCGTAGCAGGTCCGAAAGTGGCAATGGCTATATCACCTTGCTTGAAGTCAGGGAAGTTCTTGGTGAGTGACTCAATACCAGAAGGGCTGAAGAATATCAGCATGTCGTAATCGAAAGACTTGACTTCCTCGGGTGTAAAATCGTTGCTGACGGTACGATACATCACACACTCCTGATGACTCAGTTTCTTGCTGTCAAGCAACTGAGCCAGACTGTCGTTATGGACGTCGCTCATGGGAACGAGGTATTTCTCTGTCTTATGCTTCACCATGGTAGGCAGCAAATCGTCAATCTTTCCTGTTGTTCCGAAGAATACCTTACGCTTACGGTATTGTACATACTTCTGAATGTAAAGTGAAATGGTCTCTGTGACACAGAAATACTTCATGTCCTCAGGAATAGCTACACGCAACTCCTTGGCCAGTGTGAAAAAGTGGTCGATGGCATGGCGCGAAGTAAATACGATGGCCGTATAGTCCAGAATGTTCACTTTCTGCGTACGAAACTCTTTGGCTGTAATACCCTCTACCTTAATAAACGGACGGAACACCAGATCTACGTCAAATTTCTGAGCAATGTCGTAGTAGGGCGACTTTTCGCTCGACGGTTTAGGTTGGGATACCAGAATTTTCTTTATCATGTCTTTGTCCTAAAAATTTATTTTCAAACTGTCAGTCACATAGTCCAATGCGCCCCAAAAAGCAAGCAAAGGCACCATTTCGAGGGCACAAAAGTACAAAATAATTTGTAATTTAACGACATTTCTTCGGAAAAAGGCTACGTAACACTTAAAAAATGTCAGTATTTTAACAAAAATCAGCACTACTGCAAAATATATTACGACATTTTTCTCTGTTATATCGAAGTAAGCTTGTAACAACAGGACAGGTAGGAACACCACCCCCCCCATAGAGGATATGAACAGTTTGGTCTTTAGCCAATGTTTGTTTTTTTTACTTCCGAAGAATACAGTATTGACAAAAGTATACAGCCACCACTTCACCGTAAAGTAGCCTACCATCATCACCATATAAATGGCAATCAGGAAGTATTGCGACTTCAGGATAAAGGTGTCGCCAACATAATGGATGACATAGAAATAGTAAAGCAGCGACAGCAAAACGCAACTCAACAGCACCATGAACAATTGGACACGTAACTCAGTACCCGTCTCAATAACCTCCAAGGAAGCATCGTTGGGCACATAGAAGAATTTCTTAAGCTGACGGTTCATGAACTCATGCGTATTAGCATAGGCAACGACCGTCAGGATAAAAAAGCACAGCAATATTGAGGTGATGACACTATCGTTATGGATATTGTAGGGTACAGGATCACCAGCCACGCCAAGGCGTCCGCCAGGGAGTTCGGGATGGAAAAGTGTATCCTTCGAGAAGAACCCCTCACGATAGTACTGCGGTAACTGCACGTCAAGCGAACTATGTCCCTTTGCGGGAACAGGAAGATGCAAAGTATCTATGCTCTCTATGCTGTCCTGCTGCAATGCCATTGCTTAGAGATTGAAAGCCTGCTTGATATCGTCTACACGGTCCAATTTCTCCCATGTAAACAGTTCAACATCAATGGTCTTTGTCTCATGATAACGACTGGTGAAGGTCTTCTTCACCACCTCGCACTTACGACCCATATGACCGTAGGCTGCCGTTTCCAGATACATGGGCTGGCGCAGTTTCAGCGAACGCTCGATGGCCTTGGGACGCAGGTCGAACAGCGTCTCAATCTTCTTGGCAATCTCGCCATCACTCATCTTGACATTGCTGCGGCCATAGGTGTTCACATAGATATTCATGGGCTTTGCCACACCAATGGCATAACTCACTTGTACCAGCATCTCGTCGGCCACACCAGCAGCAACCATATTCTTGGCGATATGGCGGGCTGCGTAGGCTGCCGAACGATCCACCTTCGATGAATCCTTGCCCGAGAAAGCGCCACCTCCATGGGCACCCTTGCCACCATAGGTATCGACAATAATCTTACGACCCGTCAGACCCGTGTCACCATGAGGACCGCCAATGACGAACTTGCCAGTGGGGTTGACGTAGTATTTAATGTCGTCGCCAAACAACGACAACACCTCCTCCGAATGAATCTGCTGCTTGACGCGGGGAATCAGGATGTTGATGACGTCATTATAGATAGTTTGCAACATGGCACTGTCAGCGGCAAAGTCGTCGTGTTGCGTCGACACCACAATGGTATCGATGCGTTCTGGAATGCCTGTATCACTGTACTGAATAGTCACCTGACTCTTGGCATCCGGACGCAGGTACGTCATGACCTTACCCTCCTTACGAATGTCAGCCAGCGTACGCATAATCAGGTGGGCCAAATCGAGAGAGACAGGCATCAGGTTCTCCGTCTCCTTGGTAGCATAGCCGAACATCATACCCTGGTCGCCAGCACCCTGCTCGTCCTCGTCGCCATTGTCCACGCCGCGATTGATGTCGTCGCTCTGCTCGTGAATGGCAGTCAGTATACCGCATGAGTTGCCGTCGAACTGGTATTCAGCCTTGGTATAGCCTATCTTCTTGATAGTATTACGTGCAATGGTCTGCAGGTCAATATACACCTCGCTGCGCACCTCACCCATGATAACCACCTGACCCGTGGTAACAAACGACTCACAAGCCACACGAGCATACGGGTCGTAGGCCAGGAACTGGTCCAAAATAGCGTCACTTATCTGGTCGGCCACTTTGTCGGGATGGCCTTCTGATACTGATTCTGATGAAAATAAATAACTCATAATTAAAATTTTGGGTGCAAAGGTACACACTTTTTACGACATAGCAAAATAAAACGGCCTGCATCTTTTTAAGAGCAGGTCGTTTTATGCTTTTTTACCTATAAATGATTACTCTGCCGGCATCATGATAACCTCGGCTTGATGACCTGCCTTCAGTACCTCCTTCACGAAAGCTGCGATGCTTTCAGGTGTCTGTGCATTCACCACCTTCTCATAGTCAGTATGGAAGTCCATGCCCCACTTGCGCCAGCTATTAATCTGTCCCAACCAGTAGCTGTTCTGCTTCAGCTGGTCACCATGGTTCTTCAGCAAATACTCCTTGACCTTTGCCAACTTGTCAGCATCACACGTCTTCGTCATGTTGTTGACCTCGTCGCGCATAATCTGCAGGGCTACGTCGGCCTTCTCGGGTTTCATGGGGCAGTATACGTAGATGGTAGCACTCTTCTCGAAGTCGTCACAACTCATCGAGCCGCTGGCACCAACGGTATAGGCTGCACTGGCGTCCTCACGAATCTTCTTCAGATACTCCATCGACAGGATCTGACCAGCTATCGACGCCTTGATGCTGTTCTCCAAGGTGTAAGGCACCTTCTTTGAATACCATACCATGACAGCAATAGCCTTAGGTGTCTCGGCCTTATGTTTGAAGTCGTTCACGACCTTACCCTTGAAATCCGTATCAATGAACTTACCTTTCTGCACCTTCTTCTGTGAGGGCAGCGAACCAAGATACTGTTCGATCAGTGGACGGATGGTCTGCTCGTCATAGTTACCAATGATGGTAAAGGTGTAGGCAGCGGCATTGGCCGTACGTTCCTTGGCCATCTGCAGGATGCGGTCGTAGTTAACCTTCTTCAGGTCATCCACCGTCATCGGCTTCACACGCGGATGGTGGTTGCCCAACGTCAGTGTCAGCGAGTCAGAGAAAACGTTCTCGGGCTGCAGCAGGCGATTCTTCAGCGATACCTCCGTGGTCTGCATCAAGTTGTCGAACGACTTCTGATCCTTGTTGATATTGGTGAAGTAGAGGTAAACCAACTGTAGCATCGTCTCAACGTCCTTTGGTGTCGAGCTACCATTGATATGCTCGCGATAGTTGCTCATATACATCGATGCACTGGCAATCTTACCCGCCAGGGCCTTCTCCAGTTCAGTATGCGAGAAGTTGCCCAGTCCGCTGGCTTCAATCACATCGCCGAACATCCGCAGGTTTGGCAGTTCTTCCTCGCCATACAATGCTTCGCCACCAAAGCCCTCGCCACGCAACAGCACCTGGTCTTTCTTCAGATCGGTCTGCTTCAGCACCACCTTCACACCGTTCGATAGCGTCAGCTCACTATAGCCGAACTTGTCGTTCTTCACCTCCTTCTTAATCTTTCCAGGCTTAGGCAGCGTTGTCATCAGCGGCTCGTCCTTCACATTGTCCACGTAAGCTTCAATCTGTGCGGCACGGGCTTGGGCAATGGCCTGCTTCATGCCGTCCTCAGTCGGATAGACGGCACCTTCTTTCTCGTTGTTGAAGTTCACCACCACCAGATTCGTGTCTGACGGACTAACCAACTCCTTCATCACCATATTCACGCCGTCTATGGGCAAAGCAGGCACCAGCTGCTTCATGGTCTGATACGTGAAATCGATGCTGGGAATGGGCTCGTTGTTCAGGAAGTGCTGTACGTAATTCGACACAAACTGACTGTTGTAACGCTTGTCCTTGTTTGAATACTGCTTGTCCAGATTACTGATATAGTTGGCCTTAAAGCGGCTGAATTCCGTAGGTGTAAAGCCGAACTCAGCAGCACGACGAGCCTCCGTCAGTACAGCCTTCACGGCAGCCTCGGTCTGTCCGTCCTTGGGTAGGATAGCCATATCAAAGGCATCCACACCACGCGACAGCAGATAGTTACCATCACCTACAGAAGCCTGCAGGAACGGACTTTCAGGTTTCTCGGCATACTCCTTCAAGCGGTCGTTCAACATGCTCATGGCAGCATTCTTCATATATTCGGCAACAATATACGTCAGATTGCCCTTCAGTGTGTCTGGGAAAGTTTCATGCTTCATCAGCACCTCCACGATGTTGTAACGCTGCTCCTTATCCTTGTCAATGACGAAAATAGCCTCGTTATTATCGGGCACGGGGTATGTTGTCACCAATGCGCGGTTCTCAGGCAGCACGATAGGCGAGAATAACGTCTTGATTTTCTGCTCCACCTGATCTACGTTCACGTCCCCCACCACAATGATAGCCTGATTGTCCGGACGATACCACTTTTCGTAGTAAGCCTGCAGGAATGGACGCTCAAAGTTGTCGATAATCTCCATCAGACCGATAGGCATGCGGTGACCGTACTTCGAGTTAGGATACAGTTTGGGCAGGTCGCGTTCCAGCATACGCATTTGGGCACTGGTACGCAGGCGCCACTCTTCGTGAATCACACCACGCTCCTTCTCTATCTCCTCCTGTTCCAACAGCAGGCCGTCGGCCCAGTCAAACAGTATTAGCAGACACGAATCGACGATGCCCTCGCGCGTCGTGGGTACATTACTTATATTATATACCGTCTGGTCTATCGAAGTGTATGCATTCAGATCGGTACCAAACTTCACGCCCACACTCTCACACCAGCGCAACATCTCGTTGCCCTTGAAGTGCTTCGAACCGTTGAACGCCATGTGTTCCAGGAAGTGAGCCAGACCACGCTGGTTGTCGTCCTCCTGAATCGAACCCACACGCTGGGCAATGTAGAACTCGGCACGCTGCTCAGGCCATGCGTTGTGACGAATGTAATAAGTTAGTCCGTTGTCCAATTTGCC
This sequence comes from Prevotella sp., assembly GCA_017474485.1. Taxonomy (GTDB): domain Bacteria; phylum Bacteroidota; class Bacteroidia; order Bacteroidales; family Bacteroidaceae; genus Prevotella. The sequence goes on along the minus strand of JAFVHO010000047.1, from coordinate 388 downwards.
CATACGCACATCGGGGTCAACAGGAATCGATGGCAGCTGCATAGCATTCTGTGCCACCACGACTGCAGTGCTCATCAGCATCAGCGCAGCCACGAATAGTTGTCTCAGTTTCATCATTCTTTACAATCGTTTATGATTATTTGTATTATCCTTTTTCAAATGAGTATGCAAAAGTAACACATTTCTTTCAATCTATCGCGCGTACATATATAATATTATATATTTTTTACATTTGCAACAAAAAAAAAGTAACTACTCAGTCCTCATTACAGCTTCAGTAATCAGCAGTTGGATGCCGTTAATAAAAGCTAATGGGCATCGGATAAGGAATAGTCTTATGATGCGGGCAACAGCATCCAGAAGCATCTAACCGACAGTCTTTCAGTAC
>JAFVHO010000046.1 GCA_017474485.1 Prevotella sp. | reverse complement strand
TTTGTTCTTTGTTTGTTCAATAGGCTTAATGGTCTGGCTCAATCTCAGAGAATATAGAATCCCCAAATACTAAAGCCTCTATCTGCAAACTCTGAGATTGCAAACTGCAAAATCAGGAGTCAAGGAACGCCAAAACAATAATTATCACGCCAAAAACACGCCAATTTGGTATAAAAGAAATCCGCTAAGTACTGATTTTCAGTGACTTAGCGGATTAATCTGTTGGGGTACCCGGACTCGAACCAGGAAAGGCAGGACCAGAATCTGCAGTGTTACCATTACACCATACCCCAAACTTGTTCTTGAAACACACTTGTTTCGAAATGCGGGTGCAAAGGTACGACTTTTTTTGTAATCTGCAAAAAAAAATGGAGTTTTTTTATAAATAAATGCAAAAAAAGTGTGAAGATGGTGGTTATTCGCTCGATTTGCTGTATCTTTGTACCTTCAAATACACATTATTAATATAAATGGAACAAACGACACAATTAGTAGAAACTATTAAAAAAGGAATACAAGAGAAAAAAGGTAAGCACATTGTTGTGGCTGACCTGCAAGGTATAGACGGTGCCATAGCCCGTTATTTCGTGATTTGTCAGGGTTCGTCGCCCGCTCAGGTCGAGGCCATCACGGAGTCGATAGGCGAAATGGCCCGCAAGGAGTTGGACGAGAAACCTGCCCGTGTGGCAGGACTGGAGAATGCGCAGTGGGTGGCTATGGACTATGGTGACGTGTTGGTGCATGTGTTCTTGCCCGACGTGAGAAGCTACTATGACTTGGAGCATCTTTGGGAAGATGCAGAGTTAGTCCAAATACCAGACTTGGATTAAGAAAAAGTAAAAAGGTAAAAAAGTAAAAAGGTCAAAAAATAGATTATCTTGGAACAGAAGAAACAACCCCAAAATAAGGGTCCTCAGATGAATATGCCGAGATTCAACATGAATTGGATCTACGGAATCGTGATTATTACGTTGATAGCGCTCTACATGACTACGGGTCGTGAGAATTCGAGTTTGACGACACAGACATCGTACTCGGAATTCAAGACGCTGGTGATGAAAGGCTATGCTAACGAGATTGTGGTGAACAACTACTCGAATACGCTGCAGGTGTATATCAAGCCTGAACATATCCGAGACGTATTCCACAAGGGCGTGGATCAGACGGGTCAGCGTCCGTCAGTGTCGGTGGCTTTTGGTTCGACCGACCAAGTGGAGACTTTTATCAATCAGGCTCGTGAAGCTAACAAGTTTACGGGCAAATACTCGTACGACAACGCCAAGGAGAGTGAGTTCTTTAACTCGCTCATCATGAACATTCTGTTCTTTGGTGGTATCATCATGGTGTGGATGTTCATCATGCGCCGTATGGGCGGTGGTGCTGGCGCTGGTATGGGTGCAGGCATCTTCAATGTAGGTAAGTCGAAGGCGCAGATGTACGAGAAAGGTGGTGAATTGGGCATTACCTTCAAGGACGTGGCTGGACAGGCTGGCGCCAAGCAGGAGATGCAAGAAATTGTGGACTTCCTGAAGAATCCGCAGAAATATACCGAACTGGGCGGTAAGATTCCCAAGGGAGCATTGTTGGTAGGTCCTCCAGGAACGGGTAAGACGCTGTTGGCGAAGGCCGTGGCTGGTGAGGCTGGCGTACCCTTCTTCTCGATGTCAGGTTCCGACTTTGTCGAGATGTTCGTGGGTGTAGGTGCCTCACGTGTTCGTGACCTCTTTGAAAAAGCCAAGACGAAGGCGCCCTGTATCATCTTCATTGACGAAATAGATGCCGTAGGTCGTGCCCGTTCGAAGAACCCTGCCATGGGTGGCAACGATGAGCGCGAGAATACACTGAACGCCCTGTTGACGGAGATGGACGGATTTGGAACGAACAGTGGTATCATTACCCTGGCAGCTACTAACCGTGCTGATATGCTGGACTCTGCATTGATGCGTGCAGGACGCTTTGACAGACAGATACACGTGGACCTGCCCGACCTGAACGAGCGTAGAGAGATTTTCGTGGTACACCTGAAACCCTTGAAGTTGGACGAGAACCTTGACATAGATTTCCTGGCTCGTCAGACGCCTGGCTTCTCTGGTGCTGACATTGCCAACGTGTGTAACGAGGCTGCCCTGATAGCTGCCCGCCATAACAGCGAGAAGGTGGGCAAGCAGGACTTCCTGGATGCTGTGGATCGTATCATCGGTGGACTGGAGAAGAAGACCAAGGTGATGACAGAGGCTGAAAAGAAGTCGATAGCCATCCATGAGGCTGGACACGCCACTATCTCGTGGTTTACAGAGTTTGCCAACCCGTTGGTGAAGGTCAGCATCGTACCTCGTGGACGTGCCTTGGGTGCTGCGTGGTATCTGCCTGAGGAACGTGTGCTGCAAACCAAGGAGGCCATGCTCGACGAGATGTGTTCGCTGTTGGGCGGACGTGCTGCTGAGGAACTGTTTATCGGTCATATCTCGACAGGTGCCATGAACGATCTGGAGCGTACCACGAAGCAGGCCTACGGTATGGTGGCTTACGCAGGTATGAGCGACCGGCTTCCCAACCTGTGCTACTACAACCAGCAGGAATACTCGTTCCAGAAACCATATTCGGAGACTACTGCGAAGATTATGGACGACGAGGTATTGAAGATGGTGAACGAGCAGTATGAGCGTGCCAAGCAGATACTGACCGAACACAAAGATGGTCATGCCCAGCTGGCTCAGCTATTGGTGGAACGCGAGGTCATCTTTGCCGATGACGTTGAGAAAATCTTTGGCAAGCGTCCCTGGCAGAGTCGTTCGGAAGAACTCTTGGAAGCCCAGATGCGTGCCGATGCAGAACGTATGGCCGAGGAAAGGGCCAGGGAACTGGAGGCAAAAGGCGAGCAGGGCGAGCAGAACGAGCAAAGCTCTAGTGAAGAGTGAAAAGTGATAAGTGAAGAGTGAAAAGTGAATAGTGAAATATGAAGAATTTTATCATTAGGACTATTACAGGCATCATCTTTGTGGCAGCGATTGTTGCCAGTTTCCTGCGTCCAGAGGCTATGGTGCTGCTGTTTAGCATCATAACAGGTATGACGATATGGGAGTTTACGGGTTTGGTGAACGAACGCGAACATGTCACTGTCAACCGCTTTATCTGTACGGTGGCAGGTGTCTACTTCTTCTATGCCATGACCTATTTCTGTAGCGACCTGTATGCCGGTGTCGCCAAGAGCGTGGTATTCATCCCTTATCTGGTGACCATTGTCTATTTGCTGATAGCTGAACTCTATCTGAAGCAGGACGACCCCGTACAGGATTGGGCCTACACTATGCTGTCACAGATGTATATTGCACTTCCTCTGTCGTTGTTGAATGTGTTGGCCTTTACGGCTAATAGCAGTGGCATGGTGGCATTCAATACGCTGTTGCCACTGAGTGTCTTTATATTCCTTTGGGTTAACGATACCGGTGCCTACTGTGTTGGTTCGCTGTTAGGTCGTCATAAGCTCTTCCCACGTATCTCACCAGGTAAGTCGTGGGAGGGAAGCATTGGTGGTGCTATCTTCGTATTGGCAGTAGCCTATGGCATTGGCTGGCTCGACAACATGGAGATTGCCGATGCTGAACACGCTTCACCGATTTTTGCAGGTATGCTCTCCATTCCCGAATGGTTGGGACTGGGACTTGTAGTTGTCATCTTCGGTACGTGGGGCGACTTGGTAGAGAGTCTGTTCAAGCGTACATTAGGCATCAAGGACTCTGGTAGCATTCTGCCTGGACATGGTGGTATGTTAGACCGCTTCGATTCGTCGCTGTTGGCCATACCTGCTGCCGTAATTTATCTCTACACACTTTCACTGTTTTAAAAGGTAAAAAGGTAAAAAAGTAAAAAGGTAAAATGGAACAGACTTGCATTCGGACAATAGAAGGGAACGTAATTTACAAATTGAGATTCTCTCTTAAATGATATTAATACAATTATAGGAACACTTATAAATATTATAAATAAAATGGGAAAAAGATGAAAAAGTTTTGGGCTTTATTTTTACTTTTTTACCTTTTTACCTTTTTACCTTTAATGGCGGTAGATCCTGTCAAACAGTATGGACAACTGCAGGTAAAAGGTAGCCAGTTGTGTGACCAACGGGGTAATCCTGTGACGCTGCGAGGTGTGAGTTTCAGTTGGCATAACTGGTGGCCGCGTTTCTATAATAAAAAGGTGATGAAAACGTTGAAACGTGACTGGCATTGTACGGTGGTACGTGCTGCCATGGGTGTGCAGCCTGAGGAAAGTCCGGAAGACGGCTATCTGAAGAATCCGCAACTGGCTATGTCGTGCCTGACACCCATCATCGAGACGGCTATCAAGCAGAACGTCTACGTCATCATTGACTGGCATTCGCACCACATGTACACCCGTGAGGCCAAGCAGTTCTTTGGTGAGATGGCACAAAAGTACGGCAGTTATCCGCACATCATCTATGAAATTTTCAACGAACCTATAGAGGACACTTGGGCCAGCATGAAGCAATATGCCACTGAGGTCATCAGCGAAATACGCAAGTACGACCCCGATAACATTGTGCTGGTGGGTAGTCCCCACTGGGATCAGGATATCCATCTGGTGGCTAACAGTCCACTTGAAGGATTCCACAATATTATGTACACCGTTCATTTCTATGCCGCTACACATGGCGACGACCTGCGCCAACGCACAGAAGATGCCGTCAAGAGTGGCATACCCGTCTTTATCTCAGAGTGTGGTGCCATGGAGGCATCGGGTGACGGACCTGTTGATATGGATAGTGAGGAACAATGGATCAGCATGTGCGAGCGTTTGGGCATTAGTTGGCTGTGCTGGAGTATTAGCGACAAGGACGAGACCTGCTCGATGCTATTACCTCAGGCGAAGTCTACCGGTCCATGGCCTGATGCCGTTGTCAAACCCTATGGAAAAATAGTAAAAAACCTTTTAATGAAATACAACCCATGACTAAAGAACAAGAGAAACTCGTCACTGCCAATATGGGCTATGTGGTGACACTGGCACGCCAGTACAGAAGTGATATTTTGAACACCAACGACTTGGTGAACGAGGGTGCTATCGGACTGATGAAGGCTGCTGAGAAATATGACCCTGAGCGCGGCAAGCCCTTTGTCACTTTTGCTGCACCTTATATCCGCCGTAGTATTGAGGCTGCTATTAATAAGGTCAGCACAGATACCGATGTGCGCTCTACCGATGAGTCGTTGCCCGTAGGCAGTCGCAACAACTATACGCTGCTTAACGTCCTTGAGGATGTTAACGCAGAGAAAGCTGACGCCATTGTTGAGGAGGACAGTCTGAATGACGACCTGCTGGCATGTGTTGACATACTTACTGAGCGTGAACACGAGGTGGTCAGTCGCTATTACGGCCTGAAAGGCTGGCGACAGACAATGGCCGAGATAGCCGAGGACATGGGGCTGAAGCGTGAGCGTGTGCGTCAGGAGCGTGACAAGGCTGTGCGCAAATTGCGTAAGGAGGCAAAAAGTAAGATGGATGATGGAAGAGGGAAGATGTAAGAGGGAAGATGTAAGATGGAAGATGTAAGATGGAAGATGTAAGATGTAAGATGAAACGGACGTTATTATTTTTACTTTTTTACCTTTTAACCCTTTTACCATTACCTGCGAAAGTCGTCAGGGTGTTGGCTATTGGCAACAGTTTCTCGCAGGATGGCGTCGAGCAGTATCTCTACGAACTGGCTGAGGCACAAGGCGACTCGCTCATTATAGGTAATGCCTATATTGGTGGCTGTTCTATAGACCGACATTACGAAAACCTGCTCACGGGCAAGGCTGAATATGAATACAGGAAGGTGGTTGGTGGCGTACGCTCCAACAAGCGGAAGGTGGACCTAAAGCGTATTATTCGCGACGAACAGTGGGACATTATATCGCTGCAACAGGCCAGCCATTATTCCGGATTACCCAAGACGTTTAACAATTTGGCACAGCTGAAGCGTCTGGTACAGAGCTATACCACCAATCTGCATGTCGAGTTTGTGTGGCACATGACATGGGCATACGCAGAGGATTACAACTCGAAGAATTTCCAGGCCTACGACAATAGTCAGCACAAGATGTATACGGCTATTGTCAGTACAATGCAAAACGTGTTGCCTGCTGTGGGCATCAAGCGTGTCATCCCTTCAGGAACGGCTATCCAACTGGCCCGCTATCGATTGGGCGACACACTGAATCGTGACGGCTTCCATCTCTCATTGACCATTGGGCGCTATACGGCTGCCTGTACATGGTGTGAATTCCTGACAGGTCGCATTGTCGATGGTAACAGATACTGGCCTGAAACCATGACACAGGAGGAGGCAGAGACATGCCAACTTGCTGCCCATGAGGCGATGTTCATGCAGCAGCAAGGAAAATACCTGAGTTTCTAAATATACAATACCAAAATACTTAAAATTATGAAGATAGTAATACTTGACGGCTATACAGCTGATCCCAGTGGACTTGCATGGAAGGCGCTGGAAGAGATGGGTGAACTGACAGTCTATGAGCGTACGAAACCTGATGAAACCATTGAAAGGGCGAAGGATGCTGAGATTGTGTTGACGAACAAGGTGCTGCTGAAGCGTCATGAAATCGAGCAGTTGCCGAAGTTGAGGTATATAGGTGTGCTGGCTACTGGGTATAACGTGGTGGATTTAGAGGCTGCCAGTGAGTATGGTATCATAGTGACTAATGTACCAGCCTATAGTACGGAGAGCGTGGCGCAGATGGTATTCTCGCACCTGCTAACCGTCACCAACCATACGGAGTACTACGCCTGTCAGAATCGTGAGGGACGATGGACTGCGAGTCCTGATTTCAGCTATTGGGACACACCGTTGACAGAACTTGCTGGCAAGACCTTTGGTATTGTGGGGTTGGGGAACATCGGCCAGCGTGTAGCGGCCATTGCCCATGCTTTTGGCATGCCTGTCATAGCCTATACAAGCAAGTTGGTTGACGAACTACCTAAATATATCAGAAAGGGGACGATGGACGAGGTGTTAGCTGAAAGTGATGTGCTGAGTTTACATTGTCCGCTGACCCCCAATACCCAACATCTTATTTGTCAGCAGACGCTCCAGAAGATGAAGCCTTCAGCTATCCTTATTAACACAGGTCGTGGACCGTTGATTAACGACCAAGACGTAGCTGATGCTCTTAACAGGAATAGTCTGCGAGCTTTCTGTGCCGATGTGCTGACAGAAGAGCCACCTAAGGCTGATAATCCACTATTGAGATGTGAGAATGCCTACATCACCCCCCACATTGCGTGGGCATCAATTGAAGCACGTACCCGGCTCGTAGACGTGGCTATGAACAATGTACGTGCATTCGTTGAAGGGAAACCTCAGAATGTGGTTACACGTTAATTTCTCGTGGAATCCAGAACCAGAAGGTAGAGCCATGTCCTTCGCCCTTGCTCTCTACACCGATATGTCCACCGCACTTTTCAACGATGGCACGGCAAATTGAGAGTCCAAGACCTGTGCCTTGCACGAAGTCGTTAAGTTTGACGAAGCGCTCGAAGACACTGGCCTGCTTTTCTAAGGGAATGCCAGCACCTGTGTCTTCACAGTAGAAGAGAATACCGCCATTTTCCTCACGATAACCTACGCGGATATGGCCCTCGTGGGTATATTTAACGGCATTGGTGACGAAGTTGGTCAGCAGCTGTTGCAGTCTTCCGCTGTCGAGCACAGCGTCGTAGGTGGGGTAGGGATTATCCTTAAGGAAAGCAACACCAGGCTCTTGTACACGCTGTTCAAGTGAACGGCAGATATCATCAAAGGTACGTGCAAGGTCAATCTTCTTGGGCTCGATAGCCAGAGATTGTCCCATGCTGGATGCTTCAAGTATGTCGTTAATGAGTCGCAACAGCATATCACAGTTGTTACGGATAATTCGGATAAATTCAAGTCGCTCCTTGGAATCATCAACCATCTGCAGCAAGTCGCTGAAGCCAACAATGGCATTGAGCGGTGTGCGAATCTCGTGTGTCATGTTGGCTAAGAAGGCACTTTTCAATTTACCAGAATCCTCAGCACGCTCAGTCTCCTGTCGCAACTTCTCCTGTGCCGCCATGAGCTGTGTAATATCACGTGCCATACCAAAGAAATCTACTAGTTGGCCGTTGGCATCAAACTCCGGCATGCCACCTAATGAGAACCAGCAAGGTTCGTTTTGCAGCGGTGTATAGTTGTATTGGTGGATAACATTGAACGGCTCTTGTTTGGCAATGAAGTCACGCATCTGTATAAGGGCGCTGGCACGGAACTTTTCAGGCACACCTTCCATAAACTCGTTAAGTGTCTCTGTATATTCAATTACATGTGGCTTACGCGAGTAGTGCACAAGGTCGGTCTTGGGATCATAGGTCCATACGAACATCTTACTCTCTTCCAATAGATAGCTCAGCTGTTGGTCGTAGCGGCGAATGGCCTCATTGGTTTCTATGAGTTGGCGTTCGTGTTCGCGCTGCTGTAAATACATTTGACGTTCAGCTGTCACGTCACGTGTGGTGACAATATAGAACATGAGCTGGTCGTTCTCGTCGAACAAGGGCGTAATCTTATTCTCCATGTAGTAGTCAAAACCATAGTCTTTTAATTGAAAATGAAGGCATGTGTAGAAAGGTTCGCGGTCGTTGAGGTCACATTCCCCTTTGATGCCTGGCAATTCGAACAGATTTGTGTCGAAGAAATATTGCTTGAGCTGCTCTGTAGGGAGACATAATTTGTTCATCTTCTGGTTAGACTCCAGCAATTGTCCTTTTTTGTCGTAGAATGACATAGCCATGATGTTGGTATCGAACAGAAGCTTATATTTTTCATTGAGCTCTTTATTATGAATCTCTTCATTTATATCGCGAGTAATATCCTTCACGGTGTGGATGATATAACAAGGCTTACCATCTTTGCGCTCCAAAAGAGCACTGCCCTCAAAGTATCGCCAATTAGGGTTCTCTTCCGTTCCAGTATTCCAACGTCGTGACATCGTCAGGTGCTCAATCTGTCCTCTCTCCATCATCGCTACTTTTTCGCTGAACTCTTTGCGCTGGTCTGGAGCTATACGGCTTATGAGTTCATCAATAGACATGCCTCCGTTGGGTATCAAGTTCCCATAGCGATTATTTACCCATCTTTTGCGTATGTCATATTCTGCCACAGAGTAGGCTCCCATGCTCAACGCCTGAAGCATCATGCTGTTAAGGTCGGAACTCTGTCGTACGGCATTGTGGACGCGTATGGTGATGATACGACTGAGGAGGACAGCCACTAAAAATGCTATAATGACTCCTACTAGTACATAAGGTGCCCATGGTGAAGCATTGTCGTGTTGAAGCTCTGGATGGAACCAACGGTCATAGATAGGTTGTATGTCACCAGCCTGTTCGAGTCGGGTGTACTCTTCGTCAATCATGCTGATGATGTTCTGGTCATAGCCTATGATGCGCAATTCGCCAGCTGGCAGGTCGATTTCATCAAGGGCAATGCTGTCGATGTGCAACTCCTGAATCTTACGCTTCAAGGGCAGTTCGCCCCATACAAAATAGTGACTCTGGCCACTACGGATACGGCTAAGTGCCGACTTTGGTGTTGTGAGTTCTATTTCGAATGGCAGTTGCCCCATTGCGCGTAGAGCCAATGCAGCATAGTCATCCTCCTTAATCATCAGCGTGTCGCCCTCCTTCAGATGGCGGAAACTATTTAGTGGAGGCATATCCATACGTCGTGCAGCGAGCAACGTATAATAGTTGATATACTTCTTGGTGGTGATGTAAGGATTGCCTTTGAAGTTGTAGGTCAGCGCATGGATGAGGTCGGCCTCATGGCGGGCAAACATCTCGTTGACGGTATGCCACTCCTGCATCACAAATTTGTGTGGAATCCCTATCCGCGTAAGTATCAGGTCAAGCACTTCAATATTATAACCCGAGGGTTGTCCGTCTGCATTCAGGAACTCGAAGGGTTGGAAGTCCCAGTCGGCAGCAATCACCAAGGGTGCTTCGTCTGAATAACCATAGTGGTCGGCAGCAGATACCGTTGCAGGCATCAGTGCCACTATCATCAGAAATATATGTAATATTCTTTGTTTCATGTTCTTACTTTCTTTCAATCTCTGAACATTCGCAGGGAATGGTAACCCACACCATCGTACCTTTGTCTATTGTTGACTTAATCGTAATATTGCCGCTCATCTGGCGCACCAGTTCGTAGCAGATAGGAAGGCCGAGACCTGTGCCACGAGTGGTGCTACCCGTAAAGCGCTCGAAAATATGACTTAGTTTCTCTTCAGCAATGCCACTGCCAGTATCCATGAATGCCATTACAAGTCCCTCGCCAGTATAGTCGAAGCGTGCACGTACCTGACCTTTAGTAGTGTGTTGCGCTGCATTTGCAGCAATCTGGTCGATGATGATACCGATGTTTGATGCATCCACATTGATGACCAGCTTGTTATAGGGATTGTCTACAAGATATTCTACACCCTCAAGTTTATATCTTTGCCAAGCAGTCTCGCAGCGTGCGCCAAAATAGGCAGCAAAGTCGATGGGCTGCTTCTTGAACTCAATCATCTCAGCATCCAGACGTGACAGGAATAGAATGTCATTGATGAGCTTGAGTAACTGCGTCGAGTTCTCCTTGATTTCTTGAATAAACAATGTCTCCTCGTCTGGTGTGTGCTCCTGTTGAAACAATTCAGCAAAGCCCACCACTGAAGTCAATGGTGTACGTATCTCGTAACTCATGTTGCGGAGGAAGGCATTCTTGATGGTCTCCACCTCTTGAGCCTTCTGCGTTTTTTGTGCCAATTCTTTTTCGGTAGCTTTGATTTCGCTGATGTCACGACACATGCCATAGTAGCTCTCAACTTCGCCTTCGCTATTGATAATAGGAATGAATGACAGATAGAGGTAGAGTGGATGACCATTTTTGGTGCGCAGCGTTGTGCGTATAGTGGCATTCAGCGCACTACGTGACAGATTGTCCATCGTTTTCAGTATGCGTTGAGTGACGCGTTTCGATTCGTCGTGAGTCAGTGTCAGACAACGTGTCTGGGTCAGCTCGTACTTGTGTTGACCTATACCATGATAGATGGACAATGTATGGGTCTCAGGTGAATAGTCTACCATACGAACACCACCTGTACGTAGTACAAAATTAGTATTGCGAATATAACTGCTCACCTCGTCGTTGGCTTGTTGTAGCAACATGGAGTTGTGCTGCATCTGTGTGTATGTGTTCACATTATCTGTGACATCACGACCAGTACCAAAGATGGCTTGTAGACGCCCTTCACTATTACGGTAAGGTACCAACTGTAATTCGTAGAACTTGTCGTTCTGGAAGAACTGACGGGTGGCTTCACTCTGATTTTCGTCCGTCTTGTACATCAGTGTCATAATGGTCTTTTCCATGTGTTCCAGGTCCAGATCATCCATGCGCAGCACATCGCGCAGGTTTACCTGATGGTCATGGACTGTAAATCGTCCACCTTTAATGACTGAGGCTGCAATCTCGTTCATGTTTATGACCGTGCCATTGGCATCGTAGGCCACCGTATCGACCATGCCTGCATTGAATATAGCCTGATAGCGTACCAGGTTTTCCTTGACTTGTATTTGACGTAGACGCTCGGCAGTGACATCACTTGACGTGCCGATAAGGGTTGTAGGATGCCCTTTCTTATCACGATGGAGAACTGACATGAGGATGGTAAGATGGCGCAATTCGTCGCTATTGGCAGTCTTTGCCTGTACTTGTAGCTCAGCCTCATCCTCGTTATTGATAATCATCTTCTGGATGGTTGCTGCCAGACGGTCGAAGTCTTCAGAAATAATCTGATAGTCAAAAATACCTGATTTCATCGGACTCTTCAGTCGATTGCCGTTCTCGTCGAATCGAGTAATGGTGTTTGTATTAATATCGTATAGCCAAATGTTGACGTGGCTGGTACGCAGAATAAGCGCCAAACGTTCGTTGCTACGCGTGATGGCCTTCTTCATCTTTCGCTCACGCAAGCGATAGACAATATAATATACCAATGCGCCAACAGCCAATAACAGTAGGAGTCCCACCACCTTCCATATCCAGATGGGAATGCCTGAGTCCACTTGGTCAGGATAGAACCACTTGTTCTGGATGGGTTGCAGGCGCCCTTCTGAGTTCAATAGGGTGTAGACGCTGTCCAGCTGATTGAGTAGGCGTGGATTGTTTGACATGAATTTGTATTCGCCATGCTGCACATTGACAGGCACCAATTCCAAATCGTTATATTGGAACTTGCGAATCAGGTATTGCAGCGACATGGTGTTCCATACGATTTGATAGTCCCTTGACAGATGGGCTTTCTGCACAGCTTCTTGCATGTCATCGTAGGCTACAGCATTATTGCCCCAGCCATTGCGAATCATGAGGTGGTGGCTGAAACTGCCTTTATGGACAATGACACGATGGTTTGCCAAATCTTCTACCTTTTTGATTTTGACAGGGTCGATTTTCTGGTGTAGCACGCTATGCGTGAAGATTTGGATGACTGTCTTGCCATATTGCCCATATTCGTTATGGAAGTTAGCATCCATACCGCACATCAGGTCAGCATGTCCGCTTTTCAGGTCGTTAAGGGCTTCTTGTGTAGGTTTCAACTTGACGATGTAGGGGATGTCAAGTTCCTTACACAACATCTTGAGCAGGTCGATGTTGTAGCCTACAGCCTCGCCATTCTCGTTGAGGAAGGCATAAGGCCACAAATCCCATGCGTCTTCATAAACAAGTGGGTGTTCTTCGGTGAAAGAGTGTATGCTGTCGTTAGCCTCCTGTGCAGAAACAGATAGTGGAAGAATGGCCAACAGTAGCAAGAGAGAGTATTGATAGTATTTCATGATGATTTTCTCATATATTAAATAGGTATGCGGAACCAGAACGTTGAACCCTTACCAATCTCACTGTCCACACCAATCTCACCACCACACTTCTCAATGATGGCCTTGCAGATGGATAGTCCGAGACCTGTGCCCTGCACGAAGTCGTTCAGTTTGACAAAACGTTCGAAGATACGTGCCTTTGCATCTTCTGGGATTCCTGACCCCGTGTCTTCACAATATACATAGATGTTCCGTCCGTTAGTCTGTTCTTCTACACGATACCCCACGCGGATATGTCCCTGATGCGTGTTTTTGACAGCATTTGTGACAAAATTGGTGATGACCTGCTGGATGCGCCTATTGTCTATGGTGACCATGAGCGAGGGTAGAGGATTCTCTTTCTGGAACTCCACGCCTGGCTCCTCAATGCGTTGTGCTAACGACTGGCAGATAATGTCGAACTCCTTGCTGAAGTCGATACGTTCGGATATGAGTTCCAAACCCGTGGAGTCGACACTCGATAGCACTAGGATGTCGTTAATCAGTCGCAACAGCATGTCGCAGTTGTTGTGGATAATGCGTATCAGTTCACGTTTCTCCTCAGGCTGCTCCATGGCCTGCAACAAGTCGCTGAAACCTACAATGGCGTTGAGTGGTGTACGAATCTCATGGGTCATGTTGGCCAGGAACACCGACTTTTGATGACCAGAGTCATTGGCACGCTCCGTCTCACGCTTCAGCTGTTCTTGTTTTTGCATCAGTCCCTGAATATTACGCCAGATACCAAAGCTACCCGTCATTTGCCCTTGTTCGTCGTATTCTGGAATACTGTTAATCACTACCCATTGCGGTTCCTTGTATTTCTCGCTGACCACGGGATGCATCTGTCCTACCCACGACACTGGCTTCGAAAGAGCTTCGGCAGGGTTCTGCATCGCACGCACAAAGTCATCTTCTTGATTATAGAAGATGGTATGCAACTGTTCCAGTGTAAAGGTCTTGTCAATAGTGGTCAAATCCTTGTAGAATTCGATGATGTTTTCTTTGAGCCTGATGCGCCATGGTTGCATCTGACAGTTTTCCATCAGATAGCGCAATTCTATCTCGTATTGTTTGATTTCCTCGTTAGCATGGCGCAATTGTACGTCGTTCAGCCTGTTTTGCAGATACAGCTCGCGTTCTTCCGTGATGTTACGGACAGAAACAGCCAAATAGATGATATTGCCCCAATCATTGTATATGGGATGGAGGTGTATCTCCAAATAGTCATGGATGTTACGCTCAGGGATAATGCTCTGATAGCACACCCAAAATTCCTCGACTTGGTCGCGTTTTATAAGTTCACTGAAAGGAGGCAGGTCAAACAAGTTGTTTTGATAGAAGAAGGCATCACTATCATCTGTGTCGAAGTGGCAAACTTCGCGCATGATTTTGTTGGAATCCAATAGCCATCCCTCAGGACTATAGAATGACATGCCGACAATACTATGTTCAAATAATAGTTTGAACTTATCTGCAAGAATTCGTTCCTCACGTTGGGATTGGCGCATGTCCGTTTCGTCGGTCAGTGTCGATATAATGCTGACAGGCAGGTCGTGGTCAGGCAGATATTCTGCTACGCTGGTGTTGTTGAAGTACCCCCAACGTGGTGGTTTCTTATTGTCAAACTCATAATTCCAACGATAGTTGAAGTCAGCAGATTTGATTTTACCGTCCCTCAGGTCATGCAGAAAGCGTAAGGCCCTGAGCAGATCGTCAGGATGCACGTGCCTCTTCCAATCTTCATCGGTTATGGTGTCGCATGGCAACATCTGACCATATAACTGGGTGCTATATTTCTCACGAATATGCCATTGTAGTACGTTGTTCTGGCTGTTTTTCAAAGCCTCTTGCATTACTTGGTTGGCAAACTTACTCTGTTTTGCGTGTCTATGCATCCGACGCAGAATAATCCTGTTGGCAATGAATACGCCAATGAATAATGCAAACACTACAAATAAAAGGATTATTTGTAGAGGCTCTAATATATGTGTTGTCAGTATGATCTGTATCATGACTTCTCCGATTTTTTACTATTCTTCATGCTTCTTCTCCACCAATGTTGCTTCGCAGGGGATAGTGATGCGTGCAGTTGTGCCCTTGCCTTTCTCTGATTGTGCCTCTATGTCGCCACCCATCATGTGTGCCAGTGCCCGAATAATGGGAATGTCGAGACCTGTACCGAATTCCTCCAGTTTTGTATTGCGGTCGTAAGCGTTGAAGATGTTGGGCAGCTGATCTGTTTCAATACCAACACCAGTATCTTCAATGACGATGATGAGTTCTCCGTGCCAATATTCGTATTTGCAACGTATGGTACCTTGTTGCGTGAGAGCGGAAGCAACCACGCATGCTCTCTGGATAATCTTGCTGATGTTTTCGAGGTCGATAGTCACCAACAGGTGGTCGTAGTCGTTCTCAATGAGGACCTTTACCTCTGGGTTGACGTTTGACAGCCCTATCTGGCAACAGCTGTTAAAGAAGAGGGCGAAGTCAACCTCAGTAAGATTGGATTCAATCATCTTGGCATCCAGACGTGACAGAAACAGAATGTCGTTGACCAATTCCAGTAGCTGGTTCGAGTTCTTCTTGATTTCCTCGACAAAGATGGGCTCGTCTTCTGGGTCGTGTTCTGCTTCGAACAGCTCTGCAAAACCAACTACCGTGTTCAGTGGCGTACGGATCTCATAGCTCATATTCGTCAGGAATGTTTGTTTCAGTGTTTCTGTTTCTTGAGCCTTTTTGGTCTCTATAGCCAGACGTCGTTCAGTTTCCACCATCTCTGTCATGTTACGGCACATGCCAAAGTAACGCTCCACTTGCCCGTTGACATCCAATACCGGTACCATGTTGAACAACAGCCATATCGGACGATTCTGCTGGTCGTGGAGGATAATTTCGATGGTCAGCGTAACGGGTATGTTCAGCTTGTGGTCTAATTTGTTGAGCAATATCGACACATCCTTTCTGAATCGTGGCGAAGCCAGACGGATGCAACGCACCTGCGACAGACGGAGTTGGGTCTGGTTTACGTTGTTGGATATCTCAAATGTATACTTGTCTGGATAATAGTTTACCAGTCGCACGTCACTCACACGCAGGGAATAGTTGATGTTGTGAATGTATCTCTGGATGTTTCCGTAAGCCTTACGCAACTGGTTTACTCCTTCTTCTTGACGGTGTACGGACTCTACAAATTCCGTCACGTTGCGTCCAGAGACATAGACACCCTCCAACTCGCCATCTTGATTAGCGATGGAGTTGATGGATGCTTCGTAATAGTATTTCCCGTCATGCACAGCCCCGGTAATGGTATAGCCGTCCTCCTCCAGCTCGTCCGTGCGCATAATGGCTGTGGTGCGTGTGGTGCCAATATGTTTGAAGTCGACGGTGTTAAACAGGGGATTGTCCTCAATGCGCAACTCTGAGAGTATGAGTCCGCCTCTGTCATTGATACTGAACGAACTGCAAGCTTTGTCGTTGATGTCGCTCAGTCGCCCGTCTTTGTCATAATAGATCATGTCTGCCAGAGCCGAGTTGAATACTGTATGGTATCGCACCAACAATTGGTTTACCTCTTGTTCGCGTTTCAGTTTGTCGGTGATGTCGCGCTTGATGCCTAACAGCGTTTTCGGATGCCCGTTTTTGTCATGCTCTAAGATGGAGAGCATGACCTCGTATTGACGCTGTCCGTCTTCGGCAGCAGGTGTTCCTTTCATGCGGATGGTGCCACTATCCTTCTTACCTTCACGAATGTCGAAAATGATGCTACGCAGATGCTCGAAATCATCGCGATCATAGAATTGCGCAAAATCAATGGGGTTTAATTCTTCACTGTATTCGCCTGTATCTAATATGTTGCAATAGCGACGTTTGTCAACCTTGTAAATCCACAGGTGTAACTTTCCAGTCTGTAGGATAATGTCCAGTCTTTTAATTTGGTTCTTGCTCGTGGCAATGGCTTTTTTCTCGCGCGAAACCCAAAGACGGTTGAAAAACAACATCACTGCGACAGCTATTGACATAACTGTCAACACACCTATTAATATGTAATCTATATGAAGAATAGTCATCTTGTTTACTGGTTATGAAGATATTGGCAACTTCAGTACGTCTGCAAAGATAATACATTTCTGTCAAATAAAAAAATAATTCGTTAATTATTTTGCATTTTGCTCGTTTATTCGTATCTTTGCAGACGAAGAAAACCAATTTATAGCATTATGATAGACGTA
>JAFVHO010000045.1 GCA_017474485.1 Prevotella sp. | reverse complement strand
TCCTGTTCGTCCAGCAGAGGGCCGAGCGAGTAGTAGATATACTCCTGCATGATTTCCTTTCGGTCTTGGGCGAACTTCTCCCTTCTTTTCTGCTGTTCTCCTGCGCTGAGATTCATGAGCTCGACTATTTTCTTATTCGTTAGCTCGCGACAGTCATCTCGGAAATACAACAGTTGTCGAAACCCACAGCATTGATACGCTCGCGGATGCCAAACTTGTCGCGCAGCCAGCAGATGCAGATGCAGGTATCGAGCAGGTATTGTTGTTTCATAGCTCGTCCCAGATTTTGTCGCGATTGCTCTTCACGTGACGTCCGTCGCGAATCAGTTTGTTCAGTTCGTCCACGTCCATGAAATACTCGTCCGTCCACATGCCGGCGAAGTCGTCAGCAGTGTACTTCTTCTTGCGCGTCTTCTTCTCGGCCACAACGGGCTTCAGCGCGTCGCTCAGTTTCTTGATGAGCGCTAGCTTCACCTCGTCGCCTGCGTCCTTTATCAGGCTCCAGTAGCTTTCGGTCTCCTGTTTCAGTGCAATTGCAGTCATCTTTCTCGTTGTTTATACGTTACGGTTGCAAAGATACATATTATTTTTAATCCACAAAGAACAAGGTACAAAAAAATCGCACACGGCATTGCGCCGCATGCGATTCGTTGTTTGTCTACCTATCTGTGATTAATTGGTTCCGTAATTGTCTTCTTTTGGATCATCAAAATCGAATCCATCGAGTAACGATTCGTGCATGGGGGTAGGACGCGTCTTGTTGGCCTTGATCCAGCGGCTCCAGCCAGTAGCCTTGTCCCATGCGGTCTGCTCGTAGGTGGCAGCGAAAGTAGAGCCGTATGACTTTGCTATATCAGTATCCATACCGGGAACGATCTCAGGTGTATCTACCGGGCCATTATAATAGATGCCAGTACCATTGGGGTTGGTTACCTTTATCCACTCCACTTTATTAGTTTTCTTATCCCAACTGATGTAGTCATATTTGCCTTCCCATCCCATGAGGACAGACACTTCCACCTGTCTCTTTTCATTTTTCAGCTTTACGCAGCTCTCCTGGCAGAAGGCGGCCTTGTTGAAGGCATTCTATGTCAATGTATTCCTTAGCTTCTGCAGAGCCATTGGCATAAGTATCATCGAGCACATCGGTAAAGTTCTTTACTGCCTTACCGAAAGCCTCGATGTCGCTAGTGCGGATAGCCGACATGTCATGCAGACCTTCTGCAGCGTCCTTGTCCCATTTCTGAACAGTGTACTTACAATGTGTAGCCAGCGCAGACTCGATATCCTGCGAAGCGAGTGCATTCACCAGTACGTCATAGGAACCACCATCGCCAGGCACGTTGAAGGTTGAGAGCATCAGATAGTCGGCAATGTCCTTCATGCCATACCAGTACTCACACATATTCATCACGCAGGCATCCAGATAAACGGCTTTGAGGTGTGTGTTCGACTTGTTCACAGCCGACACGATGCTGTTGAGGGTGAAATGCGTGCCACCATAGGTCTTGTCGGCAAGGTCCAATTCATTTTCTTCTTATTTGAATCCTTTTCCGCCTGCAAAGGTACAAATATTTTGGATGTTAGAGCCATTTCCTTATGGAAATCATTCAAAAAAAATACGTAAACCTTTACATATATCAAGTGCCACGAAGAAGAGTGAAAGAATTTACTTTCGTTCGGAAATGAAAATAAACCGAATTTTATTTTACATTTCGCTCACTAATTCGTAACTTTTTCGCAGGCGAAGAAGTTACTAACACTCGAAAGAACAAAGAAAAATGTGATTTTCTTTGGTTCTTTGCTCGCTTATTCGTAACTTTGCAGGCAAATTACATTCATTATATATAACACATTAACAAAAACAATGGAAAGAGACAATCAGATTTTCGAGTTGATTGAGCAGGAGCATCAGCGCCAGTTGAAGGGTATTGAGCTCATTGCAAGTGAGAACTTTGTAAGCGATCAGGTCATGGAGGCTATGGGTTCCTACCTGACAAATAAATATGCCGAGGGTTATCCTGGACACCGTTACTATGGCGGTTGCCAGGTGGTGGACAAGGTAGAGCAGTTGGCCATTGACCGCGTTTGCCAGCTGTTTGGTGCCGAGTATGCCAATGTTCAGCCTCACTCTGGTGCACAGGCTAATGCTGCCGTGCTGTTGGCAGTGCTGAAGCCAGGCGACTGTTTCATGGGCTTGAATCTGGACCACGGTGGTCACCTGAGCCACGGTTCGCTGGTGAACACTTCTGGTATCCTGTACAAGCCCGTTGGTTACAATCTGAACAAGGAGACTGGTCGTGTGGACTACGACGAGATGGAGCGTCTGGCCATCGAGAACAAGCCCAAGCTGATTATCGGTGGTGGCTCGGCCTACAGCCGCGAGTGGGACTACAAGCGTATGCGTGAGATTGCCGACAAGGTAGGCGCCCTGCTGATGATTGACATGGCTCACCCCGCTGGTCTGATTGCTGCCGGACTGTTGGAGAACCCTGTAAAATGGGCTCACATCGTGACCTCGACAACCCACAAGACCCTTCGTGGTCCCCGTGGCGGTATAATCCTGCTGGGTAAGGACTTCGACAATCCTTGGGGCTACACAACGCCGAAGGGTGTCGTGAAGAAGATGTCAGCTCTGCTGAACAGCGCCGTATTCCCCGGACAGCAGGGTGGTCCGTTGGAGCACGTGATTGCTGCTAAGGCCGTTGCCTTCGGCGAGGCTCTGAAGCCTGAGTTCAAGGAGTGGGCCAAGCAGGTGAAGAAGAACGCTGCCGTACTGGCCGAGGAACTGGTAAAGCGCGGTTTCGGCATCGTCAGCGGTGGTACCGACAATCACTCGATGCTGGTAGACCTGCGTTCGAAGTATCCCGAGTTGACAGGTAAGGTGGCTGAAAACGCCCTCGTTGCCGCAGATATTACAGTTAACAAGAATATGGTTCCATTTGACAGCCGTAGCGCATTCCAGACCTCTGGTATCCGTCTGGGAACTCCCGCCATCACGACCCGTGGTGCAAAGGAAGACCTGATGGTTCAGATTGCCGCCTGGATTGAGGAAGTGCTGAACGATCCTGAAAACGAGCAGGTCATCGCAAAGGTACGCGGCGAGGTCAATGAGACCATGAAGGGCTATCCGCTCTTTGCATATTAAACAACACAAAATGACTACTACTGACCACCTTAAAACTTTACTAAAAACAATACTTGTTGTGCTGGCACTCTCATCCACAAACGGGATGAGAGCCCAGCATCTGCAAGCCTCCCTATCCCACTATACAACCGACAATGGCATGCCCAGCAACACTGTATCGTCGCTGGCCAGCGATGCCTACGGCTACATCTGGATGGGTACGTGGAACGGCGTGTCGCGTTTCGACGGCTACCACTTCTATAACTACAAGACGGGTATTGCCAGCGGCATACGCGGGTTGCACAACCGTGTGGACAAGATTACCATCGACCAGTCGCAGAACGTATGGCTGAAGATGTACGACGGCAAGATGTTTGTCATCAACCGTCAGACGGACTGCATCGTTGATCCGCTGGCGGGCATTGGCGGACATGAGGACTTTGTAGTCGACTACTTCTTCGACCCCTACGTCACCAGCAGCGGCGATGTGCTGATATCCTACAAGGATGTGGGGCTCTACAAGCTACGACTGGACCGTACCGGCATGAAGCAGCAGCTGATTACAACCAGCCAGCTGACGGTGAACTGTATTGTGGAGGGTTACCACAGCGACTTATGGGTAGGAACCAACGAAGGTGTGCGCCGCATCGACATGTCGAACTTCACGCTGGAGCGTAACGGCTACTTCCTGGACGAGCACATCACGCGACTGGCTACCAACGGCTACAACATCTTTGCAGGCACCAAGTCGGGTAAGATCATGACCTTTGCCTACGGGCAGGAACCCAAGACCCTCAAGGACATTGGTGGCGAGGTGACAGGTCTCTATGTTGACAGTCACGGTCTGATATGGTACTCGGACATGAACGACGGCACCTACCTGATGAACCCTGAAACGGGCGTTGTGAAGCACTTTGTACAGCGCATACCACAGCCGGAGTTTACCAGTCGTGGTGCAGAGTATGGCGAGTCCTTGGGTGTGGTATGGATCAGAATGAACCACGGTGGCTACGGCTACTATAACCGCGAGAAGGACGAAGTGGAATACTTCCATAACGACCCCGTAAACCCCTGGAACCTGTCGAATACGGTGAACGCCCGTCTGGAGATGAACGACGGTGTGGTGTGGGAATCGACCATCAGTCGCGGACTGGAGAAATTGGAGGTAGTAAAAAATACGATTACGCGTACCTTATTAATGCCTGAGTCCGACCAGCCTATGGACAACGAGGTGCGAGGCATGGTGCACGACCCGAAGCGCAACGTCACGCTGTTGGCCAACAAGAAGGGCAAGATATTCGTATATAATAAGGATATGCAGATTGTCGACGTCATCACCCACGACTCGCAAGGCAACGCCATCAGCCGTCCCTACGGTATCTCGATGGACAGTCAGGGCAACTACTGGGTGTGCGACAAGGACAAGGGCCTCTTCAAGATTACGCCTACAAACGGCGGTTATCATACCATCAACCTCTGCCACAACGACAACGACCCCTACTCGCTGAGCGACAATGCAGCCTATCAGGCCGTAGAGGACAAGCAGGGCAACATCTGGGTGGCTACGTATGGCGGCGGTGTCAACGTGGTGCGCAAGGACAACAAGAGCGGACGCTACATTGCGCTGCACTACAAGAACGTGATGGGACGCTATCCGCACAATGCACACCGCAAGGTACGTACCATCGCTTTGGCCAAGGACGGCAAGGTATGGGCAGGTTCTACCGACGGTATTCTGATTATGGAGATTAGCAACGAGAAGATTACCATTGAGGAAATGAAGCAGCCTGAGCGTATGGAGGACGGTCTGATGAGCTACGACATCGTGAACCTGCTGGCCGACAAGCAAGGCAACATGTGGGTGGGCACGAACAGCGGCGGTCTGAGCCGTACCGACGGATTCGACGACAACGGTGCCAGAAAGTTCAAGAACTACGGTATTGCCGACGGTCTACCCTCAGAGGAGATACGCAGCATTACCATCGACGACCAAGACAACGTCTGGTTTGCCACCGACCATGTGCTGGGTTCACTCAATACCAAGAAAGAAATCTTCAGCAGCTTCTCGAATCTGGACGGTGTCGACGAGACGATGTGTTCGGAGAGTGCCGCCATTACGACCAGCGATGGCAAGATACTGTTTGGTACCATGTATGGCTTCTACACCGTGGACCGCAAGAAACTGACGACATCAACAGGTTCGCTGCTGCGTCTGCGCATCACCGACTTCTTCCTGGACGACCAGCTGATGAGTCCGCGGCTGGACAGCACGTTCCAGAAGTATGTTCCTGAGACGATGCAGGTAGAATTGCCGAAGTCAGGCAGCACCATCGCCTTCCGCTTTGCAGCCCTGAACTACTCGCTGCAGCACCGCATCCAGTATCAGTATATGATGGAGGGACTGGACGACGACTGGCAGAATGCCGACAAGACGCGTACGGCTACGTATGAAGACCTACCCTACGGCGAATACACGTTCAAGGTGAAGGCATTCCTGCTGGAATCGCCCGATGCTTACGACATGCGCACAGTTCACATCGTGGTTCCCCCACCCTTCCTGCTGTCGTCGACAGCTATCTGGATATATCTGGGCCTCATCGTCGTATTGGGCATTGGCTTCGCACTGTGGTATCGGAACCGTAAGCGTCAGGAGCAAACTGAAGGGGCGAAGGATTCTGAGGCGGAAAATGGTGCCAAAGAGCCTGCAGAAACCGAGAAAGAGCCAGAGTCGGAGCATGAAGTTACAGATGAATATGAAATAATAGAAGAATAATTTGGAAGTTTAAAAAAGATTTCGTATCTTTGCAAACAGAACAGGGAGCTGTGCCGGTTCGATCGGGATACTCATCAAATTACATCGAAAACCGAGTTTACTCCTCTTGTTGATGGCGGGCCACAATAAAAGCCGAAAGGCCGGTGGATTACAAAGACAGAGGACGCTCAAATCTTTTAACAAAGGAGTTTTCATCACATCACCGGGCGGCATCCCTTTTCTTTATTAATTAAGAGTTAAGAATTAAGAGTTAAGAGTTATCGGCATTCCGATTATCAATTGAGAATTATGTTTTCAGGCATCATTGAAGAGTTTGCTACCGTTGTAGCCATTCAGAAAGACAGAGACAATATTGATTTTACGCTGCGCTGCTCGTTTGTCGACGAGTTGAGCATTGACCAGAGCGTAGCCCATAACGGTGTGTGTCTCACGGTGGTACGCATCGAGAACGGCACCTACGTTGTAACAGCCATGAAGGAAACGCTGGAGCGTTCGAATCTGGGGTTGCTACAAGTTGGCGACAAAGTGAACGTGGAACGTTCGATGCTGATGAACGGACGTCTGGACGGCCACATCGTCCAGGGACACGTCGACGAGACAGCCCGTTGTACCGCTGTGGAAGACGCTAACGGCTCGACCTACTTCACCTTCGAGTATAAAGAAGACCTAGAGATGGCCCGCAACGGCTACTTTACCGTTGACAAGGGCTCTGTCACCGTCAACGGCGTCAGCCTGACCGTCTGCAATCCTACACGCAACACCTTCCAAGTTGCCATCATCCCCTACACAATGGAGCACACCAATTTTCAAGACATCAAAGTGGGCACCGTCGTCAATCTGGAATTCGACATCATCGGCAAGTATATTGCCCGTCTGCAACAATTGTAACATCTGCATTTGTTAAAATATCTATAAATCGGCAATTCTTATCGAAGATTTGCCGATTTATTTCTATTAACCGCTAGAATACTTCCATTTTATTTTTTAGTTTCGTCGATAATTTATACCTTTGCATCGAGAAAATCGCCATTTTAGCGACATAAAAGATAAAAGGTTATATGAAGAAAATGATTTTTTTGATGGCAGCGTGGTGTTGCCTGAGCATATATGCACAAAAAAAGTGGACACTTGACGAGTGCATCAACTATGCTTTGGAACACAACATTCCACTGAAGATGACAAAACTGCAAGAGCAGACAGCAAATGAGGACGTGAAACTATCGAAAGCGGCTTTGTTGCCTACAGTGAACGCTAACACCAATCATGGTGTGAACTATAGTCCTTTTGACGACACTGGTAGCGACAAAGTATATTATAATGGTTCGTATGGCGTTAATGCCCAATGGACCGTATGGAACGGCAACCAGAATACTATCACACTGAAACTGAGTAAGCTGTCTGTTCAACAAGCTGAGCTCAGTACCAGTGAAAGTGTGAACAGCATTCAAGAACGCATTACGCAGTTGTACGTTCAAATTCTGTATATGACTGAGGCCATCGAAGTGAACCGCCAGAGTTTGGAAACCAGTAAAAAGAACGAAGAGCGCGGCCAGCAAATGGTAGAAGTGGGCAAGATGTCGAAAGCAGACCTTGCTCAACTGACGGCACAACGTGCAGCCAGTGAATACAGTGTTGTAGAAGCCGAGACGCAGTTGGCCAAATACAAACAGCAGCTAAAACAAGAGATGGAATTGACCACTGAACCCGACTTCGACGTGGCCATTCCCTCCACTACCGACCAGCAGGCATTAAGTGACATTCCCACAATGGCCACCGTCTTCGAAGCAGCTGTGGCCCATCGTCCGGAAATCAAGAACGCGCAACTGGATATCGAATCCAGCAATCTGCAGTTGAAGATTGCCAAAGCCGGATCGCTGCCTACCATCACGCTGAACGGTGGTGTCAGCACGTCGTCAAACACCTTATCGACGTTAACATGGGGCAGACAGATGAAGGAGAACTTGGGTCTGACAGGTAGCGTCGGTGTTAGCATACCCATCTTTGATGGTCGTCACACCAAAACAGCTATAAACAAGGCTCGTCTGTCACAAGAACAAGCTAAGATGAAGTTTGCCAACGTAGAGGACGAACTATACACAACCATCGAAAGTTTGTGGCTCGATGCTGTCAACAATCAGCAAAAGTTCCGTTCAGCCTCAGCCTCTGTCATTAGTGAGCAAAAGAGCTACGACCTGCTTAGCGAGCAATTCAATCTGGGACTGAAAAACATCGTAGAACTGATGACTGGTAAGGATAAACTGCTGACAGCTCAGCAAAACAAGTTGCAGTCGAAGTATATGACTATCCTCTCGCAACAACTGCTGAAATTCTACCAAAATGGAACGATTAAAATTTAAGATGGATGATGTAAGATGGATGATGTAAGAGAAATAAAAATAAATAAGATATGAAGAACAAGAAAGTATGGATAGGCGTCGTAGCCGTTGTGCTCGTAGCCCTCGTCATCTGGATGTGTTCAGGTGGCAAGAAAGAACAGACCGTTGAGTTTGAAACGGCAAAAGTCGAGAAGCAGAACATCAGCACCTCGATTACAGCGACAGGAACCATTGAACCCGTGACCTCAGTGACTGTAGGTACGCAGGTATCAGGTATCGTGTCGAAACTCTATGTTGACTACAATTCTGTAGTGAAGAAGGGACAGGTTATTGCCGAACTCGACAAGACCAACCTTATCAGTGAACTGAATCGTGCCAAGGCCGACCTTACCAGTGCCCAGAGCACGCTGAACTACGAGACAGCCAACTTCAACCGCTATCAGACGCTGTTCGACAAAGGTCTCGTATCTGCCAATGATTACGAGAGTGCCCGTCTGTCGTACGACAAGGCCCGCCAATCGGTAGCCTCCAGTCGTGAGAGTGTGCAGAAGGCTCAGACCAATCTGGGCTATGCTACGATCACCTCGCCTATCGACGGTGTGGTATTGTCGAAGGCTGTAGAGGAAGGCCAGACGGTGGCTGCTTCGTTCAATACGCCTGAGTTGTTCACCATTGCCCAAGACCTGACGGATATGCGCGTGATTGCTGATATCGACGAGGCAGACATCGGTGGCGTGCAGGAAGGACAGCGCGTGACGTTCACCGTTGACGCTTTCCCTGAAGACAAATTCGAGGGACAGGTGACACAGGTACGCCAGCAGGCTACGACGTCGAGCAATGTGGTGACCTACGAGGTCGTCATCTCGGCTCCCAACAAGGACTTGAAGTTGAAGCCCGGTCTGACGGCTAACGTCACCATCTATACCCTTGAGAAGAACGACGTACTGGCTGCTCCAGCCAAAGCCCTACGCTTTGTACCCAACGAGGCACTGCTCTCAAAAGGTCAGCAGATTGAGGACGTAGAGGCTAAGGCCAAGGTCTGGACGCTGGAGGGTAACACCTTCAAGGCTCACGCTGTGGAGGTTGGCACCTCGAACGGTATGCTTACTGAGATTACCAGCGGCATCAGCGCAGGCACTGAGGTACTGGTTGACTTCAAGCTGAGCGGTGGCGAGATGGAGGAAGCTGGTCAGCAGGCTCAGAATCCCTTCATGCCACGTCCGCGTAACAACAGACAGCAAGGCGGTAACGGTGGCGGTCAGCAGCCGAGAAGGTAAGATGTCTGAAGGATGATGTAAGATGGATGATGTAAGAACTATGGACGACAATAGAAAAGTAGTCATAGAACTGCAGAACGTCAAGCGCTACTTCCAGGTAGGCTCTGAGACGGTCAAGGCGCTGCGTGGTGTCTCGTTCAAGATTTATGAGGGCGAGTTTGTGACCATTCAGGGTACTTCGGGCTCAGGCAAATCGACGCTGCTCAACCAGTTGGGCTGTCTCGATACCCCTACCTCTGGCGAGTACTTTCTTGACGGCATCAGCGTGCGCACCATGTCGAAGACACAACGTGCCCACTTGCGCAATCAGAAGATTGGCTTCGTGTTCCAGAACTACAACCTGCTGGCTAAGACCACCGCTGTTGAGAATGTGGAACTGCCCCTGATGTACAACTCAAAATACGATGCCCGTCAGCGTCGCGAAGCTGCTGTCAAAGCCCTACAGGCCGTAGGCTTGGGCGACCGTTTGGAACATAAGTCCAACCAGATGTCAGGTGGTCAGATGCAGCGCGTAGCCATTGCCCGTGCATTGGTCAACGAGCCTGCCGTGCTGTTGGCCGACGAGGCTACTGGTAACCTGGACACACGCACCTCGTTCGAGATGCTGGTACTCTTCCAGGAACTCTATAAGCAGGGCCACACCATCATCTTTGTGACCCACAACCCTGAGATTGCGGAATACGCCTCACGCAACATTAATCTGCGCGATGGCAAGATTCGCGAGGATACTGTCAATACGAACATCAAGTCGGCAGCAGAGGCCTTAGCCAAGCTGCCTGCACCAGTAGATGATTAATATTTAGCAACGGACTACAGGACTAACACGACTTTCTATTCAAAAAGAAAAAAGTCCTTAAGTCCTGTAGTCCTTGCAAAAAAGAAAGAATATGAATATATCAAATCTGTTTAAAGTAAGCCTCAAGGCTGTGGCCAACAACAAGATGCGTTCGTTCCTCTCGATGCTGGGTATCATCATCGGTGTGGCAGCCGTCATCATCATGATGGCCATCGGACAGGGCTCGAAAGAGAGCATCCGTCAGGAACTGTCTACGATGGGCACCAACCTGCTGACCATCCGTCCGGGTGCCGATATGCGTGGTGGTGTGCGCCAAGACCCCTCAGCGATGCAGACGCTGAAGATGGCAGACTACGAACGCATCATGCGCGAGAAGAAGTTCGTGTCGAAGGTGTCGCCCGAGGTTACTGCCAGCGGACAGGCCATCTACGGCAACAACAATACCACCTCGTCGATGTATGGCGAGTCCATCGACTATATCGACATCCGCCAGTGGACCATCGATGAAGGCGAGTGCTTTACGGAAGAGGACATCAAGAAGGCCGCCAAGGTGTGTCTGATTGGTGCCACCGTTGTCAAAGAGCTGTTTGGCGGACACGACCCCATCGGTAAGACCATCCGCTTCAAAAGTATTCCCATGCGTGTGATTGGCGTACTGAAGTCGAAAGGTTACAACTCGTGGGGTATGGACCAGGACAATGTCATCATTGCCCCCTACACCACCGTCATGAAGCGTATTGCCGCACAGACCTACTTCTCCAGCATTGTCTGCTCAGCACTCACTGAGGAGCTGTCCGACGCTGCTATCGAGGAGCTGACACAAATGTTGCGCGACAACCACAAGCTGAAGGGCGAGACTGCGGACGATTTCACCATTCGTTCGCAGGCTGAAATGATGGAAACGATGTCGTCGACAATGGATACTGTTACGCTGATTCTGGTCGTTGCTGCTGCCTTCTCGCTGTTGGTGGCAGGTATCGGCATCATGAACATCATGCTCGTATCAGTCACGGAGCGTACCAAGGAGATTGGCTTGCGTATGGCTGTGGGTGCTACAGGTCCCGTCATCTCGCTCCAGTTCCTCATCGAGTCTGTGCTCATATCCGTCACAGGTGGTCTGATAGGCATCCTTGTCGGATGTTCAGCCAGCGCCTTCCTTGGGTCCTTCGGCATGCCCAGCAGCGTGCCTGCATGGAGCATCTACGTGTCCTTCCTGGTGTGCGTCTTCATTGGCGTACTGTTCGGTTACATTCCTGCCCAGAAGGCAGCAAATATGGATCCAATAGAAGCAATCCGACATGAGTAAAGGTAGTTATTTCGACATCAACAAGCATCTGGCAGGCGCGTGTCACATGGCACTGTGGGCATTCCTCTTCCTGTCGCCTCTCACCTATTGGAGAGGTACGGGATTCCACTTCTTGCACTATCTGATGACGTGTATGACCCCACTGTTCCAGATGATTGTGTTCTACCTGAATTATGTCGTACTGGCCCCAAGACTGTTCGTTCGCGGCAAGCACCGCTACGACCTGCTCATCAACATCTTTTTGCTGATCAGTCTGGGTGCCATCTTGCACTTCTGGATGGTCTATGTCAACTCCATCTATGCACCCAACGCCAATATATCTGACGACGCCATCGGTACCATCTCGTACATTGCACGCAACAGCCTCAATCTGGCCATCTTCGCTGGTGGTGCCACCGCATTGGCTTTAGCACGTCGTTGGGTCACCACTGACCAGAAAGTGAAGGAGCTGGAGGCCGAACGCGCCACTGCCGAGTTGCGCAACCTACGCAATCAGATTAATCCACACTTCCTGCTCAACACGCTCAACAACATCTACGCCCTCACCGCCTTCGACGCCCCCAAGGCTCAGGAGGCCATTCAGGAATTGTCCAGGATGCTGCGCCACATTCTTTACGACTACCAGCAGCCCACCGTATCGCTGAGCGACGAAGTGGAATTTCTGCAGAACTACGTCAACCTGATGCGCATCCGCTTGTCCAATTCAGTTGATGTGCAGTTCCATGCGTCTATCGCTAACCCTCAGCTGGAGGTGGCACCCATGCTTTTTATTTCGCTGGTCGAGAATGCTTTCAAACATGGTGTCAGTCCTTCTGAGCCGTCGTTCATACATGTCAAGATTGAGAATACTAACACTCAGATTGTCTGCGACATTCAGAACTCAAACCATCCGAAGGCTGCCGACGACCATAGTGGTCACGGTATCGGACTCGTGCAGGTGCAGCGTCGCCTCGACCTCACCTACCCCAACCATTACCAGTGGGAGCATGGTCCTACTGCCGACGGCATCTATCGCTCACGCATCGTCATTGAGACGAAAGTATAACATTTAAAGACAAAAAAAATGAATAAAGATATGGTTATTAACTGTGCAATTATCGACGACGAGCCTTTGGCAGCTGGACTGCTGAAGAGCTATGCCATCAAGACGCCTTTCCTGAATCTGGTTGGCACCTATGGCAGCGCCCTCGAAGCAATGAAAGAGCTGCGCGACAATCCCGTTCAGCTGTTGTTTCTCGACATTCAGATGCCCGAGCTCTCAGGCATCGAGTTTGCCAAGATTCTGCCCTCCAACACCAAGATTATCTTTACGACGGCATTCCAGCAGTATGCCATCGAAAGCTATAAGGTATCGGCCCTCGACTACCTGATGAAGCCCATCTCCTACGACGACTTCCTGAAGGCAGCCAACAAGGCCCTCGACTGGTTCAGTGCCCTGAATCAGATATCAACTATTCGCGACCGTTTCATGTTTGTCAAAAGCGACTACAAGCTGATCCGCGTGGCACTCGACGACATTCTGTTTATCGAGGGACTGAAGGACTATGTACGCTTCTATCTCGAAGACGGCTCCAAGATTATGTCGCTCATGAACATGAAGAAACTTGAGGACTTTCTGCCACATCCAGAGTTTCTGCGCACCCATCGCAGTTGGATTGTCCACATGCCCAAGGCAAGTCTTGTCGATCGCCTGCGCATCGTCTTTGGTGAACACCTCATCCCTATTTCCGATTCCTATAAAGAAGACGTCCAAAACTATTTCGACCAACATACACTACAATGAATGCAACGCCACACTCAGACCACAAGTCAGAGAACAATAATGACATACTCCTGAAGAATGTCGACCTGCTGTCAAAGCTTAGCAAACAGGAGGTCAGCATGATGCCAGCAACAGAAGCTCCCCTGCCGTCTGTCGAGCAAGTGAAGCAAATTGTGTCGCTGGTCAAGAACATCATCTTTCCTGATTACTTCAATCAGCGCCAGCCCGACGAGAAGCTGCGTTCGTACAACATCGGTGTGCACATGCAGGAACTGGCGCGTCTGCTTGTCAAGCAGATAGCTCACGGTCTGCAATTCTGCGAGGATTGCGAGAACACACGCACCAAACAGCAGGTCTATCAAGAGGCCGAACGACTGGCTATGGAGTTCATCGACACCCTGCCCGAAATCAAGCGTCTGCTATATACCGATGTGCAGGCCATGTTCGACAACGACCCCGCTGCCCGCAACTACGGTGAGGTCATCTTCTGCTACCCAGTAGTGAACACCATGACGCACTATCGTATTGCCCACAAGCTGCACGAGCTCAATGTGCCCGTCATACCCCGTATCATCACTGAGCAGGCTCACTCCAAGACGGGTATCGACATCCATCCGGGTGCCCAGATTGGCGAATATTTCGCTATCGACCACGGCACGGGCGTCGTCATTGGCGAGACCTGCATCATCGGCAATCACGTCACCCTCTATCAAGGTGTTACCTTGGGTGCCAAGAGCTTCAAGTACGACGAGAACGGCAACATGCTCAACATTCCCCGTCACCCCATTATCGAGGACCATGTCACCGTCTACTCCAATGCCTCTATCCTTGGTCGCATCACCATTGGCCACCACTCCGTCATCGGTGGCAACATCTGGGTCACCAACGACGTGCCGCCCTACTCTCGCATCCAGCAGTCAAAGGCCGTCGACGTCTCCTTCGATGGTGGATTAGGTATATAATTCAAGTTTCGCATGTTAAGAAGATATAGGAAGATAGAGGTAGATAGCCGCTTTTCAGCGCCGGAGATTCGGTCCGTAAACTAATAAAGAAAGGCGAGCGCAAATTTGCGTCCGCCTTTCTCACATCTTACATCATCCATCTCACATCATCCATCTCACATCTTCACATCATCGCGCCCATGCAAGATGTCGTGCCCATTGCGGTCAGTGCCGCCGTCAGAATGGATATCACCACCTGAATCACTGTTTTCCAAGTCTCTCGTTTCATAGCTTATGAATGTTGAATTTTGAATGTTGAGTGTTGAATGATTCTCGCTTCGCTGCGATGTTTGATTGTTGAATTCTCAATTCTTCATTGACAATCGCCGCAGGCGACCATTCCACAATCC
>JAFVHO010000044.1 GCA_017474485.1 Prevotella sp. | reverse complement strand
GAACCGTGTATTGGTGCTACCGTGATGATTCAAGGTACAAAACAGGGAACAAAGACCGACCTTGACGGACATTTTACGATTAGTGTGCCCGCAGGAAAGAAGCTTGTGATAAGCTATGTCGGTATGATGAACAAAACGGTTACGCCAAAGGATGGTATGACAGTAACGTTGGAGCCCGATGCTCAAACGTTAACAGAGGTCGTAGCCGTTGGTATGATGAAACAGGATAAACGCCTTTTTACTGGCGCATCGGCAAAGGTTGATGCTGATAAGGCTAAGTTGGCTGGTATGGCTGACGTCAGCCGTTCATTGGAAGGCCGTGTCGCTGGTGTTCAGGTTACCAATGTGAGTGGTTCATTTGGTGCTGCTCCAAAGATTCGTGTACGTGGTGCTACGTCCATCTATGGTAACTCGAAGCCACTTTGGGTGATTGATGGTGTGATTTATGAAGATAACGTGGATGTCAGTGCAGACGAGTTGGCTTCTGGTGATGCCAAGACGCTGATTTCCAGTGCTGTGGCTGGCTTGAATTCCGATGATATCGAGTCGTTTACCATTCTGAAAGATGGTAGCGCGACCTCTATCTATGGTGCCCGTGCTATGGCTGGTGTGATTGTAATCACCACTAAGAAGGGTTCGGCAGGTCGTGCTTCTGTCAACTATACGGGTGAGTTTACAACTCGTATGAAGCCTAGCTATCGTGACTATAATATCATGAACTCTCAGGAGATGATGGGTGTCTACAAAGAGATGGCCGATAAGGGATGGTTGCAATTGGAGAATATGGTGAACGCCAAGAATACCGGTGTCTATGGCTACATGTTCCAGCAGCTGCGCAAATATGACTCTGTAACAGGCACATACGGTCTGGAGAATACGGAGGCTGCACGCAATAAGTATCTACAGGATGCAGAGTTCCGTAATACTGACTGGTTCGATTTGCTGTTCTCTAACGCTATCCAGCAGAACCATTCTGTCAGCATTTCTGGTGGAACGGAACGTATGCAGGCTTATTTCTCTATGTCACTGATGCACGACCCAGGCTACTATATCCAGCGTAGCAAGGTTGATCGTTACACCTTTAATGGAAATATCTCGTATGATATTCTGAAGAACCTTACAGCCAAACTGGCTGCTCAGGGTAGCCATCGTACTCAGGAGGCTCCTGGCTCGTTGAACCAGACTACTGACGTGGTGACTGGTGCTGTAAACCGCGACTTCGATATCAACCCATTTAGCTTTGCGCTGAATACTAGCCGTTGTTTGGATCCCAATACAAAGTACACTCGCTTCTATACAGGATTCAACATTTTCGATGAGTTGGACTACAACTTTATGGAGTACGACGTCAATGAGTTGATGTATCGTGCGGAGTTGGAGTGGAAGCCTATTAAGAAGGTGACCGTTAACGGATTGATTTCTACGCGTATGTCGCATTCACGTCGTCAGCATAACGTGATGGATCGCTCGAATCAGGCCAATGCCTATCGTGCCGGTGTGGATGCTCAAGACGATAATTCTACTATCCGCGATAATAACCCGTTGCTATATACCAACCCTGATGACGAGAAGGCACAGCCTGAGTCCGTGCTACCACAGGGAGGTATCAAATATCAGTATGATGATAATATGCGTTCGAACACATACCGTCTCATGGCAGACTACCGTGATGTGTTCAATGAGAAGCACACACTCAATGTCATGGCGGGAACGGAGTATTCTTCGGTAAAGCGTACCACTACCAAGTGGACGGGCTGGGGCTATCAGTTCGACATGGGTGGTATTGTGTACACACCGTACTTATGGTTGAAGCAGATGAACGAAGAGAATACCGACTATTTCTACGAATATTCTACGACAACGAATACATTGGCATATTACGGACAGTTGGTGTACAGCTTCGATAAGCGCTATACCGTCAACGGCACATTCCGCTATGAGGGTACGAACCGCTTCGGCAAGGTTCAGTCAAGTCGTTGGCTGCCCACATGGAATGTCTCTGTGGCTTACGACGTCATTAATGAACCGTGGATGGAGAAAACTCATTCATGGCTTTCAAACCTCAAACTGCGTGGAAGTTACTCACTGACGGCTGATACAGGCCCCTCATGGGTAAACAATGCCGACGTTATCTATAAGACACGCAACGCCTGGCGTCCATTTACCTCTGCTGCCGAGTCAGAGATTTACATTGATTATCTGGCCAACAAGGAGTTGACCTTCGAGAAGAAGCATGAGTGGAACATAGGTGTGGATATGGGATTCCTGAACGAGCGTATAGCCTTAACCTTCGATATGTATTGGCGTAATAACTATGATTTGATAGGTATGGTTTATACGCAGGGCGCCGGTGGTCAGACTGAGAAGTATGCTAATCTCGCTGATATGGAATCACATGGCGTCGAGATTGGTCTCTCAACCGTCAATATTCAGACACCGAAGTTTAAGTGGACTACCGACTTCATCTATTCGATGGCTAAGAATAAGGTCACTTCATTAGAGAACTCATGTAATGCTTACTATCTTATTGTAGGACAGCACTCAAACAATCCTTACATGATTCCTACTCTTCAGGGCTATCCTGTACGTACGCTTTGGAGTTACCAGTTTGCCGGACTGAACGAAGAGGGCCTGCCTCAGGTCATCAACGAGAAGGGCGAGAAGACCATTGGCGACGTGAACATTCAAGAAACTAAGAACCTTGAGGAATTCTTGGTCTACGAGGGCCCGCAGGATCCTACGTGGTATGGCTCTCTGAGCAATACGTTTACTTTTACTAACCAGAAGTTGGGTAAGTTGAGCTTTGACGTATTCATTACCTATAGCGGTGGTAACGTGGTACGTCTCGACCCGGTATTCAGTTCCAGCTACAGCGACCTCTCAGCTCTGCCCAAGGAGTTCAAGAACCGCTGGATGCAGGCTGGTGACGAAAGGTATACCAGCGTGCCTGCTATTGCGTCTGTCAACCAGCGTGATATCTATGGTAGCACTACACTGGCTACGGCATACAATGTCTATAACTACTCGACCGAGCGTGTTGCCAAAGGTGATTTCGTCCGCTTGAAGGAGCTGGCACTGACCTATACATTCCCACAGGGCTTGCTGAAGAAGACTAAACTCGTCAATACTGCCAGTATCAAGCTCTCAGCCACCAACCTCTGCCTGCTTTATGCTGACAAGAAGCTGAATGGTCAGGATCCTGAGTTTATCAATTCCGGTGGTGTGGCTACGCCTATCTCCAAGCAGTTTACAGCCACAGTACGTGTGGGATTTTAAGGAAAAGTGAAAAAGTAAATAAGTAAAAGGTAAAAGTATAAGATGATGAAGAATCTGAAATATATCAATAAGTTTCTCTTTGCAGGTTTACTGGGCTGTGGGCTGATGATGACATTCATTGCCTGCACGGATAAGCTCGACGAGGATCCCGATAGCCGTTGGATTAAGATTGATACGCCTTCCAAGGTCTCTCAGTTG
This sequence comes from Prevotella sp., assembly GCA_017474485.1. Classification (GTDB taxonomy): domain Bacteria; phylum Bacteroidota; class Bacteroidia; order Bacteroidales; family Bacteroidaceae; genus Prevotella. The sequence goes on along the minus strand of JAFVHO010000044.1, from coordinate 9,140 downwards.
TTGACTTCTGGATATCCTAGCAGTGTACCTGCTGTCGTATGTGAACTGATGGGTGATAATCTGGTTGATAATAACGTGGTGGTTCCTGCTACCCATAATGATGCCTTTGATATGTTCCATGAAGAGGCTTACAAGTGGGAGGACATCAGCAGCTACAGTTCTGGTACTGACGATACACCCTTGGAGGTATGGGATAAATACTATTTCGGTATTGCTACCGCCAATCATGCTATTGCTGCTATGCAGGAGATGAGCAGTGACCCTGCGCACGACCCTGAGTTGAGCCATTCATGGGGTGAGGCACATATCATGCGTGCTTATCTGCATTTTGTGCTGGTCAACTTCTTTGCAGAAGCCTATAAGGACGAGACGCAGAGCATGCAGGACTGGGGCGTACCCTATGTGACCACCGTTGAGGAAGTAGTGAAGGTTGATTATGCCAAACCTGAGTACCGTAAGAAGGTGGCAGAGGTTTATCAGCTCATTGAGAAGGACATCAAGGAAGGTATCGACCTTATTGACGACTCGAAGTATAAGGTACCAGCCTATCACTTCAACCGCAATGCCGCCTACGCCTTTGCTGCACGTTTCTATCTGTTCAAGCGCGACTATCAGAACTGTCTGAAGTACGCGGACCTTGCATTAGGTGCCAATCCCGCTACATCGTTGCGTAAGTGGGCATCCATGAATACGAACACCATCAATACCATGCTGAATGCATATAATGATGAGAAGGCTGCCTGCAACTACTTGCTGCTGACTACCTATTCACTTCAGGACCGTATGTTGTCGGCCTGTCGCTATGCTATAAATTCCGGTGCCAAGGGCACTGCTAAGATTGTAGGAACCGAAAAGGATACAACACTCACGGTTCCTGCCACAAAGGATTTGCTTTATGAGGGTGGCGGACCAAACTGGTCAAGTCGTGTCCCTGCCTTCGATGGTAAGATTTTCCGTTGGGCTTCTGGTTCTGAATATGGTTCATGGCTGTTCCGCGTTTATGAGTACTTTGAATACACCAACAAGATTGCTGGTATTGGATATGTACATATTATTTATCAGCCATTCACCGCTGAAGAGACCTTGCTCTGCCGTGCAGAAGCAAAACTATATCTGGGCGACCGCGAGGGTGCCATTCAAGATTTGGGAGCCTGGACTGCCTCGAAAATGATAGACTCGCCGCTTACCCAAGCAGGAATTAACCGCAAGTATGCTGGTACACCAGCCTCCAATATCTATGTAAACGATATGCACGCAAAGGAAATGGGCTTCACGAAGGTATTGGAAGGTGACGAACTGAACGTTCTGAACTGTATCCTCCATTTCCGTCGTATTGAAACCATGTTCGAAGGATTGCGTTGGTTCGACATCAAACGTTACGGTATCACGGTTACCCATGTCTATCGCGCTCCGAAAGACTACTATGCTACATGTGACGTCCTAACATGGGACGACCCGCGTCGTGTGGTGCAGATTCCATATAATGCGATTGATGCCGGATATCCTGCTACAGACCGTGCCCTCGGCACTGCTGACGGCGGCGACCAGCGTTGGAAAAGCTATTCTGTTGCACAATAAATCTTAAGTAAGACATGATGAAAAAGATAATATATCTCATGAGTCTGGCAGCACTGATGCTGGCTTTCAGCTCCTGCCGCAGCGAAGATGATTTCACCGATTCAATCTTCAATACCGACATACCTGTTGTGGACAATACAAAGTCTACAGCCCCTTTCGACCAGTGGCTCTACGACAATTTCCTGAAGCCCTACAATGTCGAAGTGCAGTATCGTTTCAATTTTACCGCCTCTGACATGAACTTCCAGTTGACTCCTGCCGAGTATGGTCGTTCGCAATTGCTGGCTCACTTTATTCGCTATTTGTTCTACGATGTATATACCAAGTATGCTGGTGATGATTTCATGAAAATCAACGGTCCCCGTATGTTCCACTTTATCGGTTCTACGGGTTATAGCCCGACCACGGGTACAGAGGTGCTGGGAACTGCTGCAGGTGGCGTTAAGATCACGCTCTATAACGTCAACGAGATAAAGCCTTGGTCAGAGACTGTCGCCTACAATAGTGATGACGTAGAGGTGCTTAACGAGCGCATCTTCCATACTATGCATCACGAGTTTTCGCATATTCTCCACCAGACCAAGTCGTATCCCATCACTTTCGGACAGGTGACATCTGGCAGCTACAACCCCATTGACTGGCAGGAACGCGACTCAACGACCACTCATCAGTTGGGTTATGTGACCCATTATGCCTCTTCGGCTAATTATGAGGATTTCGTAGAGACACTGTCGTGTACCATTACCGATACTGATGCCCGTTGGATGAATCGCATCATTAATGCCTGTTTGCCAGGCTTGCGTCAGGGTGATAAGGAACGCGTCAGTGAACTTATTGACTCGCTGGAGGTGAATCTGGACGCACCGAATGCCCATTGGAACAACTTCACTGTGTATAGCGAGTCGGAGTACAATGAGGAAACGGGTGTCTATGATGCTACAGACCGCTATGTGCTTGACGTATTCCAAAGTAACGAACAGGTGGTCAACAAGGAAAAAACAGCTTATGTCAAAAAGTATAAGTATGCTGAGTTCAAGAAGTTTACTTCTTTCAGTGAGTTCTTGGCATGGGTTCCCTACAAGACCGATGAAAAGTTGGCTGGCATGAATGCTATTTTGAAGAAGCTTGATATTGCTACCGAATGGTACACGGACCGTTGGGGACTCCATCTGTTTGAGTTGCGTCGTGAGGTTCGCAATCGCCAGAACAACATTAACACATATCTGCATTCTGGTGATGTAGTTATCTATGAGGCACAGTGATGTGAAAGGTTAAACAGTAAAATAGTTAAAAGATGAAGAAATCAAGTAATACTTATAAATGCCTGTTCATGGGCTTGGTTGCATTCGGCATGATAGTGGCCACTACCTCTTGCCGTTTCGAGGAGGATGACTACTTCTCAGAGAGTGCATCGCTTCGTGTAGAGCATACCAACGATTCTGTGCAGTATATTCTTGCCAATGCTCCCAATGGCTGGGTGATGCAGTATTTCTGTGGCACGGGTGCGGCACATTTCGAAGGCTTCAACCTCTTTGCCAATTTTGATAAAAACGGTAAGGTGACGTTGGCAGGTAATCATCGTATGTTACGTGATGGCAATGCAGGTAAGTATACAGAGGCTACAAGTTTCTACAGTCTCCTGTTGGAGGACGGCCCCGTTCTTGCTTTCAATACATGGAATGATGTGCTGACCCCATTTGTTGACCCCGTTGATCCCTGGTCTGCTCCCAAAAATTTGGTTAAGGACGGTCAGGGTATGGAGGGTGACCACAACTTTGTTATTATGTCGTATCATGACGATGAGATTATTTTGCGTGGTGAGCGTCACGGTGCAGAGGTTCGCTTGGTCAAGTGTCCAACAACATGGCAGGAGTATATTGCCGATACAGACAAGATGAAGAACTATATCACTAATACGTCTATTTCCTCGTATTACGTTACAACAGGTACCGATACGCTTTACTTTACAGGCCTGCGTAACGGACGTTTCCGCTATTGCGAGAATCTTACTAATCCTGTGAAACTCGACTCTCTGTCTTGTACCTTTACGCCACATGGCTTCCGTACAGAATATCAGGACAGCATAGGTACGCAGGCTTTCCATGAGTTCACTTTGGCTCCTGATAGCACCTGTTTGGTCAATGAGGATGGCATGGTAAAGGTGATGGCTTGCTGGGACAACTATATGATAAGCCACTCGGCTGTATGGAAAATAGATCAGGAACTGTTTACAGCTGATCAGACGGACTTGTTCGACAAGATTAATACAGAAATCAAGAAGTTTAATTCAACTTGGAGTTTGGAGAGCTTTGGTATCGGTCAGTCGTCAGGAACGAATAAAATTATTGGTCTGGTACTGACATTCTATACTAATACCGCTAAGACGAAGACCAATACTGCGGGTGTCTCTATGCCGATGACTAAAACGGGCTTTGGTCAGATACAGATTTCGTATACTAAAGACGAAAAGGTCGACAAGAATATGGAGAGCATCGTGAAAAAGGCTCCTGATGTAGAGGCTTATGCTCGTATGTTTGCCGATCTTTTGAACGGTACATATAATATCACACCTAACAACTATTTCCTTCCTACAGGTGGTGAATACCATGCTGTTAATGGTGGTACAACATTTAGACTGAAATAAAAATAATTATCTTATTAATTCACTAAAAACAAAACGATTATGAAGAAGTTTTTACTCATTGCTATTGCAGTCTTAACAGTAGGTTCTGCAAATGCTCAGCTTTCAAAAAAGCAGGCAGTAGGTAAGCCTCAGTCAAGATCCCGTGTGATGTCTCAGGTAGTAACAAAACAAGGTAAGTTTGAAGTTGCTGGTATGAAAGAGGGCGTTAGGGCTTTTGACAAGACCAGCAAGGTGTTCAAGGGTTCTGTAAAGGCAAAGGACATCAAGCCCGTTGTCAAGCAGTTCAGTGCAGCTCGTGCCGGTGCTGTACAGGCTTTGTATAAAGGCAATGGTACTCTGCGATCAACAAATGAAGTGGTGCAATGGGAGATGGCTTCAGGTACATCTGAAGGTAAGTCGGTGCTCCAGAACGTTATTCCGGATATCTTTGGTCTCGAAAACGGCGTGATTGTTGAGTATACTGCCGTGGAAGGCGGTATTGTAATTCAGCCACAACTTGTAGCCTCTTTCGACGACGAACAGGCTCCTAACGGAAAATTCTATATATTTATGGAGTCTGCTTCTACTGCTGACGGTACTATTACATTGTCATTGGATGCCGAAGGCCACATTGTCGGTTCTTATGAGATTATCTATAGTCTGTATCCTGATGCGACCTATGATTTTGATAAGTGGATTGCGACCTATGATGGTATTAGGGGAGCCCAGTATAGCCTTCCTGGTGAGATTGTGAAGCCTGTAGCCTGCTTTGAGTCTGGAAACCTCATCCTTTTTGCAGGTATTGGCTTGAATGGCTATTCTTATAACAACAACTTGGCCATTACAGCAGCTTATGCTCCTACATCTTTTGCTAATCGTACTGCAGATGTGGCTACAGGTTGGAAGTGGGCTGCATACAATGATGGTGAAACAGAGGAAGATCCTGATGTAGTAGTATCTTCTGGAACAGATCGTGACTTTAGCATTCCTTTCACTGATAATTCTGTAAAGAATGTGACGCTGACTGCCGTTAACGAGACTGTAGAGTCTGAGCCGTTAATCTTCGGTGTTGGAAAGATGAAGGAAGCAGACGGAACTGCCAGTAATACAGCTTGCTATATCTATGGTGGCGGCGCAGAAAACTGGTTTGCTTATAATGATGGTGAGACCAATGCAATCATGACCCGCCAGGATCCTGATGGAGATTTGAAATTCTACACAGACTGGGGAACTCCAGATAAGGCAAGAAATCATATGAGCAAGATATACCTTTATCATGAGAAGCCTGCAACTCCTCTGTATATAGAAGGTATCACAATACCAATGGTTTCTTTTACAGCTAATGATGATTTTAATTTGCACATCAAGATTCAGAAGGTAAACTATCCTGTTGGCAATACAAAGCCAGTACTTGGTGAAATAATCGCTGAAGGTGATGCTACCACGGATAACATTAATGAAGGCTTTGGTATTGGTTTGAAAGCTGTTGAGTTCAAGAATCTCTATGTTTTGGATGAGAACGAGATGAGCACCGAGCTTAATTACCTATTCCTTGACGACGAGTTTGTCATTGTTATTGAGGGTTGGGATAATGGTACTTTCAGTGGTGTTCTCGGTTGTCAGGATGTGCCTTTGGACAATGTTAGATCTTCAACATGGTTTGAAATGGTAGGTGAGCCAGGAACGATGTATGCATATACTACTTGGAAGACTTCTCTGCTTGTTGGTTTCTTAGGTGCTACTTATGGCTACTTGTATACTGAGGATTCAAAGGATATAGTTATTGATGTAGCTGGTGGTCAAGCTTCCATTACGGTCGTTCCTTTCTATAACAATGCTGAAGCTGATGAAACTGGTTCGAAGACCCGCCTGTTCCTAGACGAGAATGTTGCAGATAATGACATTCCTGAATGGTTGTCTGTTGATTTCGCCAACGAGTCTTACAGTGACGATGCTGAGAGGAAATTCGACCTTGTATTCACTGCTGAGGCTTTGCCAGAGGGTGTGGCTGGTCGTCAGGCCAACCTTGTATTCATGCAGGAGGGTGCTCAACTGAAGGTTACGGTTACTCAGGGTGAAGCTTCTGGTATTGCACTTGTCAAGGCTGATATGCAATCTAATAAGGCTCAGATGTTCAACGTCGCAGGTCAGCGTGTTAACAAGAATTACAAGGGCCTTGTTATCAAGAACGGCAAGAAGATGATTAAGAAGTAATCATTCCTTATTAATTCTATAATCATTCCCTTTCAGCATAAAGCTGTGAGGGAATGATTGTTTTTATATTCATCTTTGGCGAAGGAACTTCGTTCGACAATATAAACAAAAAAAATAGAGATTTTTGTTTTGTATTGTTCTCACTTATTAGTACCTTTGCATCCGATATGAAAAGAATACTATTATTATCTGTTATCTTGCTATGTGCGGTGGCTATACAGGCCGTGCCGGCATATCCGGGAACTATTCAGGTGCGTCAACCTGATGGCAGTTATTTAACGTTGCGTCTGCTTGGTGACGAGTGGATGCATTTTAATACCACTATCGATGGCTACAGTGTCGTGAAAGACCAGCGCGGCTATTATGTCTATGCAGAACTGAAGGATAGCAGACTGCAATCTACGGCTCGCGTGGCCCATGATGTATCAGAACGTTCGCTTGACGAACAGGCTTTTCTGTCTCATGTGAAGAAATATCAGGCTCCGGAAATGAGCACTTCGATTGCTGACGTGAAGGCTCGTGTTGAAGCTATTGGTGCTCAGCGTCGTGCGCAGAAGCGCGCTGCTCAGTATGACTATTCCAAGTTCAAGGGGTTGATAGTGCTTGTACAGTTCAACGACAAGGAGTTCTCACGTCCCGATTACAAGGACATCATCACTGATATGGTGAATATGAAGGATTATGCAGGCTATGATGGTTATAAGATGCCAGGTAGTGTACGTGACTATTTCTCTGATAATTCTGACGGTAAGTTTCAGCCCAAGTTTGATGTCGTGGGGCCTTATACGGTAGACTTTAGTCAGTATGATTGTAAATTGGATGGCGGAAAATGCGATGAAGTGCTCTTGGCTGCTTTGGATTTAGTCGATGTAGATGTCAACTACAAGAATTATGACGGCGATGGCGATGGTATGGTAGATTTAGTCTTTTTCGTTGTAGCTGGCAATGCCGCCAACTTTGTTGGCAATGACGAGAACTTATGGTGGCCTCACCGCTCTCAGATATGGAACGAGAAAGAATATGATAAGGGAGGGGATCCTTATGTTCGTAAAGATGGTGTTTTGTTGTGGGATTATGCCAGCTCAACAGAGTTGGCCGGTTATACAGATCAGCCGAAATCTATCTATATTGACGGCATTGGTACTATTTGTCATGAGTTTAGCCACGTGCTGGGTCTGCCTGATTTCTATGATTCGAACTATGAAGAAGATGGACTGAGCGTGACGCCTGATGTTTGGTCGGTCATGGATCAGGGGTGCTATCTCAATGATGGTTATACGCCAGCAGGCTATTCGCTATACGAACGCTACTCAGTGGGCTTCACCGATGAACCGAAAAAAATAACGGCTGAAGGCTCTTATACACTCGACCCGTTACACCTCAGTCAAACGGGATTCCGAATCGATTCGCCAGAGAAGAACGAATTCTTCTTGCTGGAGAACCGCCAGAATGGCCAGTTCAAATGGGACGCTTACTTGCCTGGTCATGGCTTGCTAATACACCGTGTAGACTTGAGTAATAAAAAAGTATGGCAAGAGAATATAGTCAATGCCAAACCTGAACGGAACTATTATGAATTGATTAGAGCGGGTGGCCCGGAAAAAGCCAATACGAACTACGATGTATTCCCTGGTCAAGGTAAGGTGACCACTGTCCATAATAGTACAGAACCTGCCAATCTGAAGATATGGAACGGTAAGTCTACGAAATGGGGACTCTTCAATATCCGTGAGGACAAAGGTGAAGTGTCGTTTGATATTCAGGATGCCCTGACGTTGCGAGCACTCTCGCTGCCTGAGACGGCAGAGGTGGGTGTGTCGGTACCCCTGCAACTCGAGGCTCAGCTGGAGCCAGACTATGCGGTATGTTCGCTGACATGGACCAGTAGCGACGAGAATATTGCCACCGTCGACGAAAAAGGTATAGTGATTGGAATCAGTGAGGGAACCTGTACTATTACCGTCACGAGCGACACAGGCCAAAGTGCTAGCTGCCAACTGACGGTCGTTGAAGTGCCAATTTTGAATATTGAGAAATTCAGGGACTTGGCTGAGGACGAGGAAAAACGGCTTATGTTTAATTCAGCTGAGGTCATTGTTGCCGGTGGAAAGACGGCTTTTATACGCGATAGGTCGGGTAGCATCATGCTGATGGGTATGGAAGGCTTGAAGGCTAATGATGCGCTGGATGGTGTTGCCATGTTCAAGGCTGGTGAAAAGAACCAACTGCCACAGGCTATTGTAACGGAGAACACTATACTGTCTAGTCTGAACATTTCTGGAGGCGATGCAGTTGAACCCCGTGAGGCGACGTTAGACGAACTGACCGATGCTGACCTCTGTGACTATGTGTTGGTGAAGGCTGCCAAGATAGTATCGAAGAAGGTCGATGGCAAGTCGGGCATCTATTTGGAGACTGATGATACAAGCATTCGCTTCTTCAATAACTTAAAGAACTTAGGTATCAATAAGAGTGTAACAATGCCCAAGAACTATCTCGATAAGTATTATGACGTGCCGGCTCTTTATGCCACTTACGTCGATGGCGATGCCATTTCTTATGCTATCTATCTGTTAGATAAACCTACCGAAGTCGAGGCTCCTACGGGCATCGTGGAGTTACGTTTAGACGTTCACGACAACCGTATGCCCGTCTATAACCTACAAGGTCAGCGCGTCAGTCCTGCTACAAAGGGCTTGCTGATTCGTGGGGGACGCAAATTGTT